>DATFTE010000041.1:0-3126 GCA_035262225.1 Terriglobales bacterium | reverse complement strand
GCGGCGTAACTATTGGCCGCTCAGACGATTGGCTATTCGGCGATGATTTTCTCCGGCGCCGCCGCGTAAGGGTCAGCATGCGCCACCTCAAGTCCTCGGCCCTTAGTACCCGGCGTGATTTCAAAGCGCGGGTCGAAGTCGACCATGAGCGAGGCAAGTTGTTTCAAAATTTTGACGTCGCCCACTGTCTTAGCGGTTCCATCCGCAATCTGCGCCTCCAGAGTTTTCGCTCCCATCATCGTGCGTTCCAGATCGGACCGGTTGATCGTCAGGACCAAGTCGGGCTCGCTGGCAAGGAATCCCTTGATGTTCATAAGCGTCGCGTTGTTCATCTCGATCAGGAATTTCTCGTCATTGTCCGGCTTGATCAGGTTGATGGTGAATCGTGTTACTCCGCGTCGGCCACGAACTCGGCCTGCACTGCTTGGAACGGATCAAGATTCGTCTCACCTTCCACCTGGAAGGCAGAGACGTGCGGCACCTTGGAGCCGCGATTGGCTGTGCCGGGCATGATTTCGAAGCGCGGGTCGAAATCGACCATGAGCGAGGCCAGTTGCTTCAGGATCGCCAGGTTGCCCTGCGTTTTGGCGGTTCCGTCGGCGATCATCGCGTCGAGCTTCTTCTTGCCCATCATGGCAAGCTCCAGGTCGGAGCGGTTGACGGTAATAGTCAGGTCGGGATTCGGCGACTGGAAGCCCTGAATGTTAGTCAGCGTGGCGTTCTCCAGTTCGATGAGGAACTTTTCGCCGTTGTCGGGCGTGACCAGGTTGATGGTGAAGCGCATGCCCTCGGCCTTTTTGCTGTCCATGCGGATGCCGAGGAAGTCCAGGAACAGCTCGGTGGTCATGGCGCGCATGACGTCGGGACTGCTGGAGCTGGCGGTCTCGCCTTGCGGGATACCCGTACGGAGCTCGTAGGTCGCCGCCAGATAGCTGTTTCGCAGGCCAGGGTTCTCCTGCTGGTACCCGATTTGCTCAAAAATGTCGGCGAGCAGGTCCTTGGCTGCCTTGTTTTGTGGCTGGGCCTGCACCAGCTTGTTGACGATCTCCTGCGCATGGAAGTACTTTCCTTCGTCAAATAGTTTTCGGCCGCTGGCCAGGATCTTGTCCGAACCGCCCATCATTTCCACGTAAAGGGGGGCCGAGTCCGACGGCGACAGCGGAATCAGAGTGGCGGGGTTGCAGTCCCAGAAACCAAGGTAGCGCTGAATGACGCCGCGAGCGTTGTGCTGCGGCGAGCCGTGATAGCCGCGGCAATTCCACTGTGCTTGCAAGCTCTTGGGCACCTCGTAGACGTTCTGGATTTCGTTGATGGTGACGCCCTGGTTGGCATAGTGCAGGACCTGGTTGTTCATGTTGGCGTACAGGTCCCGCTGGGCGCGCAGGATCTCCTGAATGCGAGTGTTGCCCCAGCGCGGCCAGTGGTGCGAGGCAAACATAACCTCGGCCTCCTGGCCAAAGTGGTACAGCGCCTGGTTAATATACTTCGACCAGTTCAGGGGATCGCGGATCTGCGCCCCGCGCAGGGTATAGAGATTGTGCAGCGTCCCGGTCACGTTTTCGGCCATCCACAGCGCCTTCATGCTGGGGATGTAGGTGTTCATCTCCCGCGGCGCTTCCGTATTGGGCGTGTTCTGGAAGATCATCTTGATGCCGTCCACCTCGATCTCCTCAATCGGCCTCGAGATGGTGACAGTGGGAGCGATCAGGCCCGAACTGCCGGCAGAAACGCGCAGTCCAAGACCCTGCGTCACGTATCCGTGCGGGCTGGGTGGCAGAAGGATTCCATACTGGTAGAAGAGACGCCGGTTCATGGCATTGCCGGCAAAGATGTTCTCTGATACCGTGAACTGCATGAAGTCAGCGGGAGCGATGATGGCAACCTTGCCCGAGCGAACATCCTCATTGCTGACGATGCCGCGGACTCCGCCCCAGTGGTCGCCGTGAGTATGGGAGTAAATCACGGCGGTGACGGGCAGCCCTTCGCCGCGGTGCTGCTGGAACAACTCCCAGGCAGCACGCGACGTTTCGGCACTGATCAGCGGATCGAAGACAATCCAGCCGGTCTTGCCCCGGACAAAGGAAATGTCGGACAAATCAAATCCGCGCACCTGATAGATTCCCGGTATGACCTCATACAGTCCGTAGTTGATGGTCAGGCGGGCCTGGCGCAGCAGGGAAGGATGGATGCTGTCGAAGTCCTGGTCCCCTTGCAGGAACTGGAAGCGCTCCACGTCCCACGCCACTCCGCCGCGATCGGACTTGATCACCATCTGCTTCATGGGGGCAATCAGCCCCTTCTTCTGCTCCTCCAGGTCACGCGTATCGTTGAACGGCAAAGTTGCCTTCGCCTGCTTCAGTACCTCTATGGTGTACGTCGAAGGCGCCTTGCCCTGGGGATGAAAGTGTCCCTCCAGCGGTGCCGGCGCCTGGGCGTCGGCCTGGGCTTCCCCGAAGATGAAATTTCCCGCCACCGCGAAACTAGCTCCGGCTATTGGAAGGTACTGGACAAACTCTCGCCTTGTCGACATTGTCTCCTCCTATAACGACCGAACGGAATCCAAGGACCCGCAACAGGTCATTTGACCCGCAAAGTACCTCAGACCTCCCGACGGGAGTTCCCGGTCATCTTGGCTCGAACCCGTATTCGATAGCGAAACGGTTCAAGGATGCTTAGCTGCCGGATACGCCCTTGTTCAACAGGACCTTGACCTCGACTCGCCGATTTTCCGCCCGTCCCGCGGCGGTCTCGTTTGTGGCTACCGGCGACGCTTCGCCCATCGCTCCTGGCGCGATGACGTGGCGAACCGGTACGTTGCAGTCTTGGATCAGGAACGCGATCACGTTCTGGGCGCGCTCCATGCTCAGCTTCTGGTTCATCGCAGCGTTGCCGCTCGAATCGGCAAAGCCCTTCACTTGGATGATGTACCCAGTCTGTTTGACGGCATCTTCAGCCAACTTCTTGAGCGCTGCCTGATCCTCGGAAGAGATCTTCGCGCTGCCGCTCGCGAAGCGCACATCCAGTTGCCCCTTGGTGTCGTACTCACTCAACGCCGAAAATCGCTTGCTGGTCTCAACCGCGTTGGCATCGATGGCGGCCTGGTTGGCCGCGGTAGCCTGCTGGTTC
>DATFTE010000040.1:0-16849 GCA_035262225.1 Terriglobales bacterium | reverse complement strand
TGGCCGCAGTAAAGCCCGGAGTGTATCGGGCGGAAGATTTCCTGGATGACGATGGAGTGGGCGACAGTCCGGTGAGGGTCGCGGTGGCGGTACAGGTGAACCGTCGGCGCGCAGGAGGGCGTCCGCGCCGCGCGGGCAGTGCCTCTCCTCTGGTCAAGGTGGACTTCAGCGGGTCGTCTTTGCAGGTCGAAGGCGCGGTGAATGCGGTGGAGGCGATCACCTATTCGGCGTGCTTTTACGTCTTCCGCTGTTTGCTGGCGGAGGATGTGCCGGCGACCGCGGGATTGATGCGGCCCATCATGGTGATTGCCCCGGAGGGGACGGTGGTAAACGCCCAGCCTCCCGCGGCGGTGGCGGGCGGAAACGTTGAGACGTCACAGCGCATCGTGGATGTGCTGCTGCGGGCGCTGGCGCAGGCCTTGCCGGAGCGGATCCCGGCGGCGGCTTCGGGGACGATGAACAACCTGACGATCGGGGGCATGGATCCCCGTACGGGTGAGCCGTTTGCCTATTACGAAACCATTGCCGGAGGCATGGGCGCTCGGCCATCGAAAGATGGTGTTTCGGGCGTGCATACGCATATGACCAATTCGCTAAATACACCGGCGGAGGCGCTGGAGTACGCGTATCCGCTGCGCGTGCACAAATATTTGCTGCGGGCTGCCAGTGGAGGCGAGGGCCAGCATCGCGGCGGAGACGGGATCGTGCGCGAGATTGAAATGCTCACCGACGCGGAAGTGACGCTGCTGGCGGATCGCCGGAAACGCGGTCCGTACGGATTGCGCGGGGGACACAAGGGCGCGGCGGGCCGGGCGGAAGCGCTGCGCAACGATGGAACGGTGGAGACTTTACCGGGAAAGGGCAGCGTGCGTCTGAAAAAAGGCGAGCGCATACGAGTGGAGAGTCCGGGGGGAGGAGGATGGGGAAGCAAGCCGCGGCCGGAACGAGACAGGACATAATCACATGCACGTCGTGAAGTCGGTGGGAGTGATCTCGCTGGCGAAGATATCCCGTGGCGCCGTAGCCGATCATTCCGGTCAGCTGGCAGGTCCGAAGGGGTTTATGCAACAGGCAGAAGCACACTATCTCGAAGAAGTGGGCCGCCAGTTTCGCGGGCACAAGCGGCTGGGCGAAGGCGCGATGGCGCAACTGAAAGACGATGAATACTTCATTGCGCTGGACGGGGAGGCGAACTCAATCGCGGTGCTGGTGAAGCATCTGGCGGGGAATATGCGCTCGCGGTTTGTGGACTTTCTGAGCTCCGACGGGGAGAAGCCGGATCGGCATCGCGATCAGGAATTTGAAGTAGGCCCGGGGACGACACGCCAAGAAGTGATGCGCTGGTGGGAGGCGGGCTGGGGGCACGTGTTCGCGGCGCTGGAGTCGCTGAAGCCGGAAGACGTGATGAGGACGGTGACCATCCGCGGTGAGCCCCACACGGTGCTGCAGGCCATCAACCGGCAGGTCGCGCACTATGCGTATCACGTGGGGCAGATCGTTTTCCTGGCCAAGCATCTGCGGTCGCAAGATTGGAAGACGTTGAGCGTGCCGCGGGGGAAGTCGGAGCAGTTCAACGCCCAGATGGCGGCGAAGAGGAAACACTGAAAACGCCGGGGGCGCGCAGATGCGTCGCTACGGGAACCGATATGAAGAGATGGGTGGTGGTGGTTCTGCTTAGTTCTATCGCCGTTTTCGCGCAGGAGGGGTTGCGGGCGGATGCGAATTCCGCGGCGGAAGAAGAGGTCAGGAAGCTCGAGACCGATCTGGCGCAGATGATCGTGAAGGGTGAATGGGACCGCTATGCCGCGTGCCTGATGGATGACTTCGAGCGCACGCGGGGCAGCGGGGCCACGGAAGACAAGGCGGTCACGTTGGAGCATCTGCGATCGGAGGCGGACAAGATTCTCGATGCCTCTTCCGAGGACGTGAGGATCCGGGTATATGGCGACACGGCGGTCGCCAGCGGGCACTTCACGCTGGTCGCGCGCCACAACGGGAGGGTGGATACATTCTTCACCCGTGAGACGCGCGTGTTCCTCAGGCGCAATGGACGCTGGATGGTGGCAGCCGAACAGGCGACTTCAGTGGGGAAATAACGGTGCTAGAATCGTAGGTTTGTCCGGGTGGCCGGGATCCCGACGGGCGGGGCCGCTCGTCCTTCATCGACCGGGTGCAGGGAGGAATTCATACATGGCGAATACGACAATGATGGCGGTGGTAAAGCCGCAGGCCGCGCCAGGGGCGGAGGTCCGTGAGGTCAAGATTCCCGGGTTTGGACCGACCGACGTCCTGGTGAAAGTGAAAGTGGCTTCGATTTGTGGAACCGATCTTCACATCTACGATTGGGATCGCTGGGCGCAGAACCGCATTCATCCTCCACTCATCCCCGGTCACGAATTTTGCGGCGAGGTCGTCGCCTTTGGCGATGAAGTGACGAGCATCAAAGAAGGTGACTTCGTTTCCGCCGAGATGCACGTGGCCTGCGGGAAGTGCCTGCAGTGCCGCACTGGTGAGGCGCACATTTGCCAGAACGTGAAGATCATCGGTGTGGATACGGACGGGGCATTTGCCGAGTACGTGGTGATTCCTGAGAGCAACATCTGGAAGCTCGATCCGGCGATCCCGCAGGAGTATGCCTCGATTCTCGATCCGCTGGGAAACGCCGTGCATGCCGTGCTGGCGGGAGAGATCGCGGCGAAGACGGTCGCGATTACCGGGTGCGGGCCGATCGGACTGTTTTCGATCGCGGTGGCGCGGGCGGTGGGGGCGACGACAGTGTTTGCCGTCGAGGTCAACGAGCACCGGCGACAGCTGGCCAGAAACATGATGGCGGACTTGGTGCTGGACCCGTCGAAAGAAGATGCGAAGGCCATCGTGCTGGAGAAGACCGGTGGACTCGGCGTCGACGTGGTGCTCGAGATGGCGGGTCATCCGGACGCGATTCGAACAGCCTTTGACATCGTGCGGCGTGGCGGACGTATTTCCCTGCTGGGTCTGACCTCGAAACCCATCTCGCTGAATTTTTCCGAAGACATTATTTTCAAAGGCATCACGGTGCAGGGCATCAACGGGCGGCGCATGTACCAGACCTGGTACCAGATGACGGCGCTGCTCAAGGCGGGCAAGCTCGATTTGCATCCCGTGATTACCGATCGCATTGCGATGAAGGATTTTCCCCAGGCGATGGAGCGGCTGAAGACGGGCGAGGCCAGCAAGATTCTGGTATATCCCAACGGCGCGAAATAGCCTTCCGGCGGAGACGCAGCGTCTGGCCGGCGACCGGGGTGGTGGTGGCGCCTGCACGCAGCCGAGCTGCGTCTCTACAGCTTGAAAGGGTTCTAGCGCAGGTCGCTGGCGTCGGGGTTATAGAAGAAGTTGAAGCGGAGTTCAAGGTAGTTTCCGCGGAACTCGCTGGGCAGCGGCGGAAAGGGATTCGAGGCGGTAATGCCGCCGTAGGCGGCGCGGTCGAGCGCCACGTCTCCGGAGCTGGAGACATATTGCAGCCCAGCCACGTTTCCATCCTTGGTGATGGCAAATTCCAGCGAAACTTTGCCCTTCTTCATCAGCGGCGCGCGGGCCACTTCGGGAATGAGGTTGTACCAGTTCTGGCGCACGTCGTGCAAAACGCGCTGCAGGTAGGGCCCGAAGTCGACGCCCATGGTGTCGCTGAGCACTTCCAGTTGATCGACGACTTTGCCCTGTCCGCGCTGGCCGAGACCGTAATCTCCCCCCTCGCCACCTCCACCCAATGCGCCGCGATTGGCGGCAGCTGCGCGCGCGGCCTGGGCTATGGCGGATCCCGCCGACATGTTGGTGTTGAAGCTGGGCGCAGAATTTCCCGCGGGAGGAAGATTTAGCCTGGCGACTTGCCCCTGATTTGGAGGAGGGGCCGGGCTCTGCGAAGACGGCTGCGCCTGCGGCTGGGTCTGGGGAGGCGTGTTCTGGGCGACCGCCGGGGCCGGCGGCGCGGGCTGGGCGGCCGGCGGCGCCGTCTTGCCCGGCGCTCCCGGGCGCGCGCTGTCGAGAATCTTCTTCAACTCTTTGGGATCGAGCTGGGGTTTTTTCGAAGTCGCAATGCGGTCTTTGTCGGAGATGATGTTGGTATCGGGGCGCTTGGTGAGTTTCTGCGCGTCGGGCGGCAGCTCGAGATAGGTCAGGTCCTTCTGCTTCGTCATGTCAGGACTCATGACAATCACAGCGCGCCGCGGAAACAGATTCACGAAGCGGTCGGAGTTCACGATGAAGATGACCAGCGTGAGGTGGACGATGACCGACATCCACAGCGCTTCGCGGCGGCGGGCGCGCGACAGGTCATCCTGCAGTTGGATAAGCAGCGCGGGAACGTCATGCATCTGCCGGTAGGCGGTCTCCCACCCGCTGGCATCATAGAGATCGGCGGCGTCCGGACGAGGCGGCGGAGCGGCAGAGGTTCCGGGCGGAATTTGGGTTGTTGGCATCGAACCGGTTATACATTTCGACACCAGCGGAAGGGCCTGACTTCGCCCGGCTCAATCGACCGCTCTGGCCATTCTTGGCGGGCGTGAAGTCCGCTTGCGTCGCGTCCTGTTCCCTCTATTCTCGCATCTTTTTTCCGCATCGCGAAGTGCGAATGGCCTACGTCCTCCGGGTCGGACGCGAATCGTCAACGGGCCGCGGCAAAAACCTGGATTTCGCCGCAAATCCTGCAGTGACAAAACTTTACATTGGGACCGGTTTTAAGTTTTTCGCAGGCGCTCGAGCTGGAATTCGTGGCTGTGGGCGGCCATGGCGGTGACAATTTCAAACGCCACGGCGAGCGCACGGCGTCCTTCCTCGAGGGAGACCAGCGGGGTCGAACGCCGGCGGACGCAACCCAGGAACGACTTCAGCTCGGCGTGGAGTGGTTCCTCGGCAACCACCGGCGGCTTGGTCATGCTGATCTGCGGGTTGACCGACGGGGTGGCCGAAGGACCGCCGGCGCCGCCGACACTAAAGAGGATGACGTCCTGGCGGCCGTAATCGATGGAGACGTACTGCCCGGGCTGGAAGAAGCGCAGCTTGCGCACGCGCTCGGTGGAGACGCGGCTGGCGGTGAGATTGGCCACGCATCCGGAGTCGAACTCCATGCGCACGTTGGCGATGTCGACTTTCCGGGAAAGGATCGGCAGCCCGACAGCACGGATTTCCTTCACCGGAGAATTCACAAAGGCGAGGACCACGTCGAGGTCGTGGATCATCAGGTCGAGGACGACATCCACATCGAGGGAGCGCGGCGTGAACACGCTCAGGCGGTGGACTTCGAAGAACATCGGCTGGGTGATGAGCGGGAGCGTGGCGCGCACGGCGGGATTGAAGCGTTCGAGGTGGCCGACCTGGCCGATGCTTCCCGTGCGCTGTGCGAGGGCGACCAGTTTGTCGGCTTCATCGAGCGAGGCGGCCAGCGGCTTTTCGATCAGCACGTCGACTCCTGCTTCCATCAGCCGGGAGGCAACGGCGAGATGTTGGATCGTGGGGACGGCGACGGAGGCGGCAGTGACTTTTTCGCCGCCGATGAGTTGATCGAGCGAGGCGTAGGCGCGGGCCTGGTATGCGCTGGCGACCGCCTCGGCGCGCGCTGGATCGGAGTCAACGATAGCGGCGAGTTTGAGGGACGGATCCTGCTGGGCGAGTTCGTGGTAGACGCGGGCGTGGTTGCGTCCGAAGGCTCCTGCTCCGACGACAGCGACGCTGGTGGTGTGGTTCAAGATCGTGCCGGTCCACCTCAGGCGCGGAAAGCGCGCGGTCATGCTACTTGAATGCACGGCACAACTGCAGCCGTGCCCGCCCGAAATTCAGGCTGCCCCCGGCCGGCTGACCGTCGAGGACGCCCTCCTCCATCTCTTTATCTATTCCATCTATTCACTCGCGCGCTTCAGAATCGCGATCTGTCCGGCATGATACAGCGCGTGCTGCACGGCGCCGTGCAACATGGTGTAGACATCGTAGTTCTTCCCCGGAACACGATCGGTAAGGCGCGAGTCGGGTAGGCCGTTCATGGCCTTCAGCAGTTCCTGGTTCGCCAGCTTCAAGGCCTCTACCGTTTTGTTCCAGGCGGCTTCGCTCTTGTCTTTCACATCCGGGAAATTATCGGCGTCGCCGAGCGTGCAGGCCTCGCCGCCCAGACGGCGGCGGATCACATCTTCCCATCCCGAGATGTGCAACGTCAGTTCCCAGATGGTGTGGGCGTTGGGAATAGGACGCGCGGCCGCGGCACGGGCGTCCACTCCGGAGAGAATTTCAAGTACGGCGGGACCGTGCCAGGCCTCGCCTTCATAAGCGAGCTTGAGCTGTTGGGAGATGCGCGAGATTTCTGACATATGCTTAGTCTGCCACGATTGCGATACCGGCGGCATCGGCGGCGCGGGGAATGGCGTCTCCGTCCAGCAGAAGGCATTTTTCTGCATCGAGCGCGAGACAGGTGGCACCCGCGTTCTTCATCCCTTCGATGGTTTTGACTCCAATGACCGGAACATCGAAGCGCATGTCCTGATTGGGCTTGGCGATCTTGACCACGGTGAGGGCCCGGCTCAGCGTGGGGGGGGCGCAGGACAGCGAAGCCATGATTTGTCCGGCGCGCTCGATGGCGGCGTCGGTGCCCTCCATAGCTTCGACGGCTACGCACGCGGCCTGAGCGACGACAACGGTTTGGCCGATGTCATATTGCGCCAGATGGCGGGCGAGAGCGCGTCCGTATGCGATGTCTTTCACTTCCTGCTCGGAGGGAGTGCGCTGGGTGAGCACGCCCGCTTTGGCGAGCAGAGGTTCGAGCAGCGAGGTCGAGTTTTCGAGCGTGATGCCTTCATCGGCGAGAACCTTGGCGATGGCTCCCAGCAGCGAGTCGGTGTTGCGGGTGCCGAGGGAAAGCAGAAGTTTTGCCAGGCGCCAGTCCGGACGGATGCCGGAAAAAATCTGCTTGTGCTTCACCTGCCCCGCCATCACGGCGCGGGCGACGCCTTCACGCTTGAAGGTCTCGATGAGCTTGGACAGTTCGCCGAGCGAGAGCCAGTGGACGGCAGCGGCGCCGCGGGATTCGATCTCGGGGAAAGTTTCCTCCCTGATCGCGGCGACCACGACGTCCAGCCCCTGGGCGCGGGCGGCATCGAGCACGAGAAAGGGGAACTTTCCGTTGCCGGCGATCAGTCCGAGACGCGGTTGGGAGGGCATGCGGGATAAGGATAGCATTCAGCCTTTGGCGCCTGGCCATTTGAGCTTTCTGATCGCACGTGCCCGGGTGATGGGTCGTCCGCTGAAGGGGACGTGGATTCGGACTCAGTCCCGACCCGGCGCTTCCCCCCCGGGTTAAGCAATATCGCCGCTGCGCTGCGGGTCGCCGGATTGCACCTCCTTTGCTCTCGGTGAAACTCGACCGGCCAAGTGCTAAGTGCCAGGTCCTGGCTGAGAAATACTGACAGCTACTTAATCACCCCTCGCTCCGACTGCTCGATGAAACAAATCAGGCGGTCGACGTCTTCTCCGCGGTCGGTTTCGGACTTGAGCTGCTCCAGGGCTTGCGTGGTGTTGAGCCGGGAAGCCAGCAGGACTTTGTAAGCGTGGTGAATCTTGCGAATGCGTTCTTTCGAGAAACCGCGGCGCTCCAGGCCAACGGCGTTCAGCCCATAAGCGTGGGTGTCGCGGGCAGCCACGGTCTTGGAGAACGGCAAGACATCTTTCGTGACGGTGGTTCCTCCGCCGATGAAGGAATGGGTTCCGATGCGCACGAAGTGGTGAATGGGGCAGAGCGCGCCGACCTGGGCCCAGTCTTCCACGACCACATGCCCGCCGAGCGTGGCGGCGTTGGCCATCAGGACGTGGTCGCCGATGACGCAGTCGTGGGCGATGTGTGTGTAGGCCATGATCAGGATGTGGCTTCCCAACCGGGTGAGGCCTCCGCCTTTCACCGTGCCACGGCTGATAGTGACGAACTCGCGGATTTCGTTGTGATCTCCCATCTCCAGACGCGTTGGCTCTCCCGCGTAGGACAGGTCCTGGGGCGCCATGCCGATCGAGGAGAAGGGGAAGAAGCGGTTGTGCGCGCCGATTTTCGTCGGTCCTTCGATGGCGACGTGGGAAAGCAGGCGGCAGCCTTCGCCGAGTTCGACGTCGGCGCCGATCACGCAATAGGGACCAACCTCGCACGTGGCAGGAACCTTGGCTCGGGGATCGATGATGGCGGTAGGATGAACGCTCATGCGGTGACGGGATCTATTCTTCGGCAGCGGATTTTTTTTCGCGCGCCCGGTCCACGAGGCGGCAACTGACGTTGGCCTCGGCCACTAGCTTGTCACCCACGTAGGCTTTGCCTTCCATGCGGCCGGCGGTGCCGCGCCAGACCTTCACCGCGACTTCGATACGCAGCTGGTCGCCGGGAACGACCGGGCGGCGGAACCTGGCACGTTCAATGCCGGTAAACAGCACCAGCTTCTGGTCGCGGTCATGGTACTCGGTGAGCAGCAGCACGCCGCCCGCCTGGGCCATGGCCTCAACGATCAGCACGCCGGGCATGATCGGCAGGTTGGGAAAGTGTCCGGCGAAGAAAGGCTCGTTGATGGTGACATTCTTCAGGGCGGTAATGCTCTTCTGGCGCTGGATGTCGAGAACGCGATCGATCAGCAGAAAGGGGAAGCGGTGCGGCAGAATGCGGCAAATCGCGTTGATGTCAAGCGTGGTCTTCTCGGCGACCTGGGCTTCGGGGGTGGATTGAGCGGTGTCCATTATTGGCGCGAAGATTATACTGTACCGCGCGCCGGGATTGGGCGCGGGACGCCCGATTCTCCGCCTTCGCGGGCTCGGACGGCGTCTTGAAAAATTTCATCCGAATATTCAACCTCAGGGACCTATGCGAAGGAAAGCCGCCAGAAAGCCATCGAAGCGTGTTCAACCTGCGAAGACCACCCGACGTTCCCAAGCCGCCGCGCAACCTCTGACCGAGCAGCTGAAATATTTTGAGGAACGGCGCGAGAGGATGGTCGAGACCATCCGCCACCTGGTGGAGGCGGAATCGCCGAGCGACGACAAGCCCGCCTGCGACCGATTATCTTCTTTGCTGGCGGGGCGGTTCGAGGCCCTGGGCGGCCACGCGAAATTTCACCGCGTGCCCAACTTCGGCAATCACCTGCAGGTGGACTTTGGCGCCGAACGCCGCGCGAAACCGGTGTTGTTGCTGGGGCATTACGACACGGTCTATCCCCTGGGCACACTGAAGAAAATGCCGTGCCGGATGGAGGGCGGGCGCCTGTTTGGCCCGGGCGTGCTCGACATGAAGTCGGGCATCGTTCTGGTGCTGCAGGCGATCGAGGCCCTGCGCGCATGGCACAAGGATGCGCTGCCGCGTCCCGTAACCGTGTTGCTGGTCTCCGATGAAGAAGTGGGAAGCGAGTCCTCGCGCCGCATCACCGAGAGCCTGGCCAGGAACTCGGAGGCTGTGCTGGTGATGGAGCCATCCCTCGGTCTGGATGGGGCGGTGAAGACGGCGCGCAAGGGAGTAGGGGAATACGTCGTGAAGGCGCTGGGGAAGGCCGCTCACTCCGGTCTGGATTTCGAGAAAGGCGAAAGCGCCATTGTCGAGCTGGCGCGCCAGATTCCCGCGATCGCGAAGTTCACCGACCTGAAGCGGGGAATCACGCTGAACGTCGGGCTGATCCAGGGCGGCTCGCGGGTGAACGTGATTCCCGCCGAAGCGACGGCCAGCGTCGACTTCCGCATTGCCACCATGAGAGACGCCCAGGAAGTAGAGAAGAAGCTGCGCTCGCTCAAGCCCTTCAACCGCAAATGCAAGCTGGAAGTCAAGGGAGGATTGAACCGTCCGCCGATGGAGCGGAGCGCAGGCGTGGCTCAGCTTTACCAGAAGGCCGCCGGGATCGCGCAGCGCCTGGGCTGGACGCTGGGCGAGGCGGCGGTGGGCGGCGGGTCCGATGGGAACTTCACGGCGGGGCTGGGCATTCCCACGCTCGACGGTTTGGGCGGGGTAGGCGAAGGCGCGCACGCCAGCCATGAATCGATTGTCATCGCCGAGCTGCCGCGCCGGGCGGCCCTGCTGGCGGAACTAATTCAAGCGGCTTGACTCTTCACCTCGGACTTTTTGACTCCGCGCTGGGAGTGGCCTAGAATTTACTGGGGTATTGCACACGTCCTCGGTCCGGCGAACCCCCCTGGAGGTAACACATGCCTGGAAAATTGGGTTTGCCTGAAATCCTGCTGCTCTTGGCGATTGCGCTTCTTATCTTTGGTCCCAGCAAGCTGGCCGATCTGGGCAAGGGGCTGGGAGAAGGCATCAAGAATTTCAAGTCTGCGGTTGGCGACCACAAAGACGATCAGAACACGGAGAAGAAGTCCTAGCCGAGCTTGGGCAAGGCTCTCAGTTCCTCAAGAATTCGGCACACCAGCGCCACGGGAAGTCCCACCACGTTGAAATAGTCCCCTTGGATGCGAGAAATCCAGCGTGAGGCGATGCCTTGGATGGCATAGGCCCCGGCTTTGTCCATGGGTTCGCCGGTGGCGATGTAGCCGCGGATATCGTCGTCGGTGAGCGCGCTCATGGTCACGAACGTTGTCTCGGAGCCGGTTCTCAGCTCCCTGTTCCTGGTTCGCAGTTGCGGAACGACCACGCACACAGCGGTTGTCACCTGGTGGGTTTTCCCCGACAGCAGACGCAACATGCGGGCGGCGTCGGCGGCATCTTGCGGCTTCTCCAGCGTGACTCCCTCCACGATGACGACCGTGTCGGCCCCGAGCACAAATTGTTGCGGGTGATCTTTCGCGACTTCGAGCGCTTTGTCGCGGGCGAGTCTCTCCGCGTAACCCACGGGATCTTCGCCGTCCCGGCGGATTTCCGGAACATGACTGGGCGCGACGATGAAGGGAATCGCTGCCTTGCGCAGAATCTCCTGACGGCGCGGAGATCGAGAAGCCAGAACCAGGGGTTTCACCGAGTGCCCACCACCCCGCGCACGGAATCAATCAGCTTTGCCGGGTCATAACCCACTCCGTCTTTGAAAACGAGCTCGACATTTTCGATGTCATCAATCCTGGCAGAAGGATCGCCCTTGATCACGACTAAGTCGGCACTCTTGCCGGGAGCGAGAGTTCCAATGCGATCATCTCCCAGGTACCGGGCGCCGTTGGCGCTGGCGATGTGAAGGGCTTCGAGCGGAGTAAATCCGGCTTCCACCAGCAGCTCGACTTCGCGCTGGTCGCCGAAGCCGGCGATGACTCCGCCCATGCCGGTGGGATCGAGTCCGGCCAGCAGCAGGCCACCGCTTTTGGCAAAGGCGTATTCGAATTGCATTTCTTTCTTGAAGGCAGCGGGCCAGGGCGAGTCGGCGGTGTGATAGCGCTGGCGAATGGCAGCAGTGTCGCTGGCGCGGACCTTGTTGTTGAGGACGCGGGCCAGGGCGTCCGGCGACAGCGCCTCGAGAACCCGCGGTTGCAGGCTGGGCCGGCCTGGCACGCCCATCTCGAAGACCGGCAACGTGGAAGTCACCGCCACGTGATGCTCGACCAGGTCGGCGATCATGTCATGCACGGGCCCCTGCCCGACCTCGAGCTTCGAGATGAAGTCATAGTCGAGCCGGTCGGGGCACTCCCCGGGCTTTTTCCAGGGATAGAATTCGGTATCCACCAGGAGCCCGTGCTCGAGGTCGTCAATGTTGAGAGCGGCGGCTTCGCGGAATCCCACCGAACACAGGTGCCCGGTAACTTTCGCTCCGCGTTGGTGGGCAGCCGCGGTGGCCGCGCCGAGTTCCTGGGGAGTGATGAACATGTAGGCCTTGAAATTGTCAACGCCTTCGTCCAGCCAGAAGTTCACCGTCCTGGTGGCGTCGTCCGTCCCGGTGAGCTGGTGCATTTGCAGCGCCCAGCTCCCGGCGCCTTCAAGGTAAGGTCCCGTGACGTGAATGTGCGGACCCGGCGCGTCGCCTTTGTCGATCGCTTTCTTGATCTCAAAATCGGTGTAGGGCTCAAGCGACCCGGTGGTGCGGATGGTGGTGACTCCGCCGGCCAGGTAAAGGCGAGGGAAACTGAAACCCATCTCGCCAAAGATGCCGCCGCCCGTGGGATAAAACAGATGATCGTGCATGCCGACCAGGCCGGGGATCACGCTGTCGCCGTGAAGATCGAGAATCTGCGCGTCTTTCGGGGGTGCGATGCCGGCGTCGGTGATGGCGGCAATTTTCCCCTGCGACAGAACGACGGTCTGGTCGGCCTTGGCCGGAGCTCCGGTTCCATCAATCACCCGGACGTGGGTGAGGGCGATGGTGGGCGCGTCCACCTTGACAAAAGCCTTGACCGCCGGGGAGAGAGTCTGGCTGGCGGCGAAGTTCGTAGCGACCAACAGGCACAGCAGGCAAGTCAATTTGCGCATGCGTTCCTTTCACACTGCGATCAGCTCCAGGCGATTTCCGAAGCAATCGTGGATGTGGCAGCGGGTGACCCCGGGAAGATGAGTGTCGTCCTCGACGGGAACTCCGCGGTCGCGCAGTTTTGCGGTGAGAGCGGGATAGTCGCGGCAGCGCAGCGCGGGATGGGCCTTGCGGGAGGGACGGAAGTCCTCTTCCACGCCCAGGTGAATCTGCACCGCCCCGCTCTGGAACCAGACTCCGCCACGGGGTGCAAGTTCCACCGGCTTGGGGATTTCGATCATTCCCAGCAAGTCGCGATAGAAAAGCCGGGCCGCATCTTCGGCGCCCTTGGGGATGGAGAGCTGCACGTGAGCAACGGCGGTGAATGGAGCTTCCGGCATTTTGGATGACAGCATCTTAACCCGCAACCGCGGGGAAGAAAAATTCCGCGTGACCTGCGGCCCTGTCTCCCGCTGCTAGAATGAAAGATTGACTGGTTAGCCATGGACGCCGCCTTCATCCGCAATTTTGCCATCATCGCCCACATCGATCATGGCAAATCCACGCTGGCCGACCGCCTGCTGGAGTTGACCGGCTCGCTGACCGCGCGCGAGATGCAGGCGCAGGTGCTCGACTCCATGGACCTGGAGCGGGAGCGCGGCATTACCATCAAAGCCCATGCTGTGCGCATGATGTACACCGCCAGGGACGGGCAGACCTATCAGCTCAACCTAATTGATACCCCCGGCCACGTCGATTTCTCTTACGAAGTTTCGCGTTCGCTTGCCTCGTGCGAAGGCGCGCTGCTGATCGTGGACGCTTCCCAGGGAGTGGAAGCGCAGACCCTGGCCAACGCCTACCTGGCTATCAATAACGGGCTGGAAATCATCCCCGTCATCAACAAGATCGACTTGCCGAGCGCCGACATCCCGCGCACCAAGGAGATGATTGAAAGCGCCGTGGGACTCGACGCCTCCGACGCTGTTCCCATCAGCGCCAAGACAGGGCAAGGTGTTCCCGAGGTGCTGGAGGCCGTAGTGAAGCGGATTCCCCCGCCCAAGGGTAATCCCGAAAACCGCCTGCAGGCGCTGATCTTCGACTCCTGGTTCGATCCTTACCGCGGCGTGATCGTGCTGACCCGCGTGTTCCAGGGAGCTCTGCGCAAGAGCCAGAAGATTCGCCTGTGGTCAAACCGGAGGGTTTTCGAGGTGGAGACCCTGGGGGTACTCACGCCGAAACCGGTGGAAGTGGACGAACTGCGCGCGGGAGAAGTGGGATTCCTGATCGCCAACATCAAGAACGTCGCCGACACCAAGATCGGCGACACCATTACCGATGAGGAAAATCCTGCCATCGAGGCGCTTCCCGGTTTTGAAGACATCAAGCCTATGGTCTTCGCCGGGCTCTACACCGTGGACTCGCACCAGCACACCGCGTTGCGCGAAGCGCTCGAAAAACTGCGGCTCAACGATTCGTCATTCTTCTTCGAGCCGGAAAGCTCGGCTGCGCTGGGCTTCGGCTTCCGCTGCGGCTTTCTCGGGTTGCTCCACATGGAGATCATCCAGGAGCGCCTGGAACGCGAGTTCGGACTCGAGCTGATCACCACTGCGCCCAGCGTCCGTTTCAAGATCACCAAAACCGACGGCGAAGTGGTCGAGGTGGACAATCCTTCGAAATGGATCGGGCAAAGCGAAATCGCCAAGGTAGAAGAGCCGGTCATCCTGGCGACCATTCTCACCAACGAAGAATATGTCGGCTCCATTTTGAAGCTGGTGGAAGAAAAACGGGGCAAGCAGAAAAGTTTCGAGTATGTCAGTTCATCGCGGGTCATGCTGCAGTACGAGCTGCCACTGAACGAGATTGTGCTCGACTTCTACGACCGGTTGAAGACAGTCTCCCGAGGTTATGCCTCGCTCGACTACCACCTGGCGGGCTACTGGGAATCGCCCATGGTGAAGCTCGACATCCTGGTCGCGGGCGATCCCGTGGATGCGCTCTCGATTATCGTGCATCGCGATTTCGCCTACGAACGCGGCAAGGCCCTGGTGTCGAAGATGCGCCAACTCATCCCCCGGCAGATGTTCGAAGTCGCCATCCAGGCCTCCATTGGGGCCAAAATCATCGCCCGCGAAACCGTCGCGGCCATCCGCAAAAACGTGCTCGCCAAGTGCTACGGCGGCGACATTACCCGCAAACGCAAACTGCTGGAAAAGCAAAAGGAAGGCAAAAAGCGCATGAAACGGATTGGGCGGGTTGACATCCCCCAGGAGGCGTTCCTGGCCGTGCTGAAGGTGGGCGAAGACGCCTAGAAATCCAGGATTGCAAGCTGTTTTTCTTCTCGGTAGATTACCTTAAGGTGTGCAAATCTGCGGGGTTGCCTTAAATTTTTGCGATTTCCGTTTTCCCTCCCTGAAATCTGCACGACCACGGCTAAGCGGCTAGTTGTGGTATGACTTACGGCCACTCGGGCAAGAATCCTTCAGGCTCACCGGGCGGTCGCTTGTCAGCGGTTGAAACCCAATGGCTTACCCTTCCACAAGCTTTTCCACAGAGTGGGACGTCTCCTGGGCGGCACTCCTGAGCGGCCTATTTACCACTTGATTACGCAGATTCAACTCCCCCTCCCGCCATGGATTCAAAGCGCGTCGAACTCTTGAGAAATGCCATTCTGACCGTGCCGGTCGGACCATTGCGTTGTTTGCGAATAATGATTTCGGCAACCCCTTCGAGCGCCGGGTCGTCGGGCTTGTACATCTCCTCGCGGAATATAAAGGCTACGACATCGGCGTCTTGCTCGATCGATCCCGACTCGCGCAGGTCGGCCAGTTGCGGACGATGGTCGCCGGAACCCCGGCTCTCGGGCGCGCGGCTTAACTGCGAGAGCGCCACCACCGGGACTTTCAGTTCCTTGGCCAGCGCCTTCAACCCCCGTGAGACGGCCGAGACTTCCTGAGTGCGGTTCTCATAGCGCCTGCCTCCGGCCGACATGAGTTGCAGGTAATCGACCATGACCAGGTTGAGCCGGCCCTGCGACTGTTGCAGACGGCGAGCTTTGGCGCGCATTTCGCTCAGCGCGATGCCGGGCGTGTCGTCCACGAAGATGGGCGCATGCACCAGCTTTTCCACGGCGTGGGTGATCTTCTTCATGTCTTCCTGCCAGAGCGAGCCGGTGCGGAACTTGTGGGCGTCCACGCGCGCTACCGAACATAACATGCGCTGCAGCAGCGCCTCCTTCGACATTTCCAGCGAGAACATCGCCACCACTTTCTGATCTTCGATGGCAGCGTTTTCCGCGATGTTCATAGCCAATGAAGTCTTGCCCATGGAAGGACGAGCCGCGATGATAATCAGATCCGAGGGCTGCAGGCCACTGGTCATCTCGTCGAGATCGGGATAGTGCGTCTCGAGACCGGTGATGCGCCGGCCGCGTTGCAGCAACTGGTCGATCGAGCCGAACGATTCCTTGATGATCTCCGGCACGCCCATGAAGCCGCGGCCAATGCGCTTCTCCGAGAGCGCGAAGATGGCGGCTTCGGCGTCGTTCAGTACATCCTCGGCGGGATCGCTCTGTTCGGAAGCGCGCGCGATGGCGGAGTTGGAGGCGTGAATCAGTCCGCGCAGCAACGCTTTGTCGCGAACGATCTTGATGTAATGCTCGATGCTGGGGCGGTCGGGAACGCCGTCGAGCAGTCCGGAGATGTAGGCCGCATCGCCGATCGACTGCAGCTCTTTGTGGCGGTCCAGTTCCTCGACCAGCGTAATCATGTCGATGGGGCGCGAGGACTCGGCTAGTTCGACCATGCGGCTGTAGATGCGGCGATGCGAGTCGAGCGAGAAATCCTCCGCCCGCAAATGCTCGGCGGCTTCGTTGTAGGCGAAGTTGTCGAGCAGGATCGCACCCAGAATGGAGCGCTCGGCCTCAACGTTGGCGGGCAAACTGCGCGCGAGACTGGAATCGATGGTGGCCAAGGCTGCTGTCAGTTGTCGGGTGAAACTTCAGGTAGTGCGGAGTGCATAGTAGTCGTCTTGTGCTTGTGAATGGTAAGTAAGAGCTTTGGAAAAAACGGACGCGACTGGTTTTTTGTTGGCCGCATAGTTGCCTGATATTGCATGTGAGTATAGGCAAAGAAAAGGCGAAAGACAAGTAGCGTCGCTGAGGCGTGAGGAAACTCTGAAGGCCGAGCCCCGAGCCTGGGCCCACAGGCAGCCAAGAAAAATGCGGCTCCGGCCAGCCACCAGAGCCGCATCTGCTCGTGGGATGTTCTGCCTGCTTTTTTCACCGCGCAAAGGCGATGAGGTTGCGTTCACCGGACGCATCCCGAAGGGATCCTGTCCTTAGCCGCAGCCGCGAATCCGGGATTCGCAGCGAGTGAAAGCCGACGGATCGGTCCTGCCGAAGCAAGACTTTTTGGAAGGCCGCAACGCCCTGGGTATTCAGAAAGCGCCGAAGCGCGTCTCCGAAATTTTCCCCCCGGCAATTCACCCTCGAGAACCGC
>DATFTE010000039.1:0-3338 GCA_035262225.1 Terriglobales bacterium | reverse complement strand
AGGTCTTCCGCATTCTGGCTATCGATGTCGGCGATTACACCCTCGACGACAACATCGGAATTTATCCGTCTTAGCTTGCGCTCGGCCGCCACGGCCTTGGGCAGATTCTCCAAGGCGTCCGCTTCGTCAAAGAGAATCTGGCGTTGAAGGTTGCTTTCCTCCACGTAGTCCCGATCGACGATTCGCAGCGTGCCGACGCCGGCGCGTACCAGCCCATTCGCCTGGGCCGTGCCGAGCGCCCCGCAGCCTGCGATGACCACCCTGGAGCGCAGGAGTCGCTCCTGTCCCTCCACCCCAATAGGCTGAAAGAGCACCTGGCGAGAGTATTTGTCAAGCTTCATGTCTTCATTATATTCTGCGAACGCAGAAGGGGTTCAATCACGCTACGAACTCGATGGCTTTCTGAAGCAGCATGACGTCCGTCTAGAATACATCTGGGAGGACCTCGAAAACAACCGTGAGACCCACCGCCGCACGGCAACGTCAAAGTCGGTTGGGTAAGGCGCTGGGTCCGATCGCGCGGCGATCTTGCGGCGATCCCAAAGGGGATTGATGACTCCGAAGACCACCACCTGTGCCGGCCAATCGGGCTCGCAACGACGGGCGCGATTCGTCGGCGGGCCGACCTCGCCTACTGGGGCGTCAGAAAAGAACCGTGCCTTGTCTGCCCGGCTAGGCGAGAGAGAGTAGGTGATCTGGCGCCCGCCGCTAATCCGGCGACGGTGTCGTTCCTGGCTTCCTGGCTTCCTCCTAGGCTCGGTCCGGGGCTGGGACTTCGGGCCCCGGGGATGGGAAAGGAGAAATCCGCGCAAAGGGGAACCTTCCCCGAATGGCCTGATTGAAATAGCGGCCCTTGGAGGGCGCGCTCAGCAAGGCTTCGTGCACTTCCCGGGGAACGCCCAAATATTGATAGAGAGCTCGACTGAGAAATTCCAACTGCAACACCTCGCGGGCTTCGTCGTAGATAACCGTCGCGAGGGTGGTCGATTGTACGGTGGTAACGCGCATGCGAGATTCCTCCTGGGTAGGGTGGCCCGGAAGTCGCCTAGCGGCAGGCGAGGCCGAGCAAGCGTAAGGGATGCTGCTGGCGGCGCGCGCAGGTGCGCAGTGCTGCGGCGATGTTCTCTGCCCCGGCCAGACGCAACAAGCTGATGGCCAGATTGCGCAGCGAGGCCATGACCCGGGCTCCGGCGTGTTTGCGAATGCGGCAGCGGTCTTCGTCGAAGGTGAAATCGCGGACGTAGTGCAAGCCGTTCTCAATACACCAGTGGTTGCGGTTCCAGGCCAGCAAGCAGGCCGGGCTGGCTTTTTCCGGGCGGGAACTGGTCACGCCATACACGGTTTCGCAGCAACGCTCCGCGGTGGTCAGCCGGACGATAATCCGCTGGATGACGAACACCTGAGCCACGTACGGAAAATCGAGGTAGCCGCAGAGTTCGGTGCTGGTCCAGATGCGGCGCTCTTCCAAGCGGCCGTGGCCTTTATCGCAGGTGGTGTGGTGAGGGGGGAAAGGATTCCAGGTGCAGATCGGCGATGTCTTGCTTGAGGGTGGGTTGATTGTCTTTGACCGTAAAAAGATAGTCGGCCTTCTTCTCCTCGACTAGATAACGGGCGGTGGCCTCCTGGGTGTGCAACGCATCGACGGTGACGACCGTCCCGGCCAAGGGGAGGGGTTCGAGCAAGCGGGGCAATTCGGGGATTTCGTTGGTTTTCTCCCCCACCTCGCGCTGCGCCACCACGATCCCTTCCTGGTGCAGGATGGCGCTGAGCAAGTGGGGAGGCTTTTGGTCCGCGTCGTGGGCGCGGCGCAAGGTTTTCCCATCCACGCTCACGGCCGCACCGTCCAGGTGGCAATGCTGCAACAGCCAGGGACCGATCTTGGCGTCGAGAGCGTCGGCATCCAGCTTCTGCAAGACGCGCCGGATGGTGGGTTCGGAAGGAGCGGTCCAGCGCCAGGAGCCCAAGCGCCGCAAGGTATCGCGCGAGAGGTCCTTGGCCCACTCGGCGATGGCCGTGAACCCGCGGGCTCCAGACAGGGCTGCACACACCGCAATCGCCACCACGGTCACCACCGGATGGCGCACCCCCCGCGGCTTGCGGGGGTCCACCACCGTTCGCAACATTTCGATCAATCCGCCTTCCCCCTCCAGGGGTAGGCGATTCACATCCAGCATGAAGGGATTCTCCTTTCGTGAGGAATGGGAGGGAGGTAGAAAAGAAGCCAGCAAACGCTGCCGGGCCTCACGACACAGCGGGCGCACGAGCACCAGCTTGGGCTGGCCATGAGCTACATAACCCCGGCCCCGCTTCGCGAAGCCCAGCGTCTGGCCAAGCGGCAGCCAGCCCGCAGCCAGATAACAAGTGCCCCGAAAGCGGGTCGGATCAACAAACGTTTCGGCCAGCAGGATCGGGTGACCGTGGTAGCGTTCCCAATCTTGACTGAGGCGCTTACAGTTGAGGGCCAAGACTCGCGACGCGACATTCCCACGGCGCCACTCCGACAGCACGAGGAAACGAGCATTGTTGGCAAGGAGATGAAGACGGCGGAAGCGGAGCGCGGAGCTCCAGCCGATCCAGGTATCACGCGGAGCACACTTCAGGGCGGCCGCACCCCAGCCCAGTAGCGCCACCCATTGCTCCTGGAAGAGGGCTACGTACCAAAGCGATTGTCCGACAATTGACCTCAGGCCCAGGTAATGATGGGTCTGCATCAGTTGTCGCCATCGCGCTCGTTCCTCGTGGCGTACGGGACGGACGATGATCCCGTCGAGCGGGACAGCCTCGGCACTGCGATCGGCTGCCTGGTCCATGCCGGAAGGCTATCAAACCCGAGAGGCAATTGCCAGTTCAAAATGAATGACCCTTTACGGTGTTATATTTCTGAGACTTTGACGGAGCCCTTGGGAGCCAGATCAAGCATAAATCAAGCATTGATAAAGCATACGAGCGCAACCGGACATCCGGATGTCGCATGCGGCGCTGTGCGCTGCGCTAGACAGAACGCTCCAGGCTCGACTATCGTGATCATTGAGGGAAATGTTGTTCCGATGCGCCGCCAATCAGCAAGGCTGCTTCCCATACCACTGAAGATCACATTCATCCTTTCCTTTTGGTTTTTCTCGGTCTTTCTTCCCGCAACGGCGCAGGACGTCTTGACGTATCACAACGACAACGCGCGAACCGGCCAGAATTTGAAGGAGACGGTCCTAAACCTGACGAACGTTAACTCCAAAACTTTCGGCAGACTCTTTACCATATCCGTGGACGGCAAAGTGGATGCCCAGCCGCTGTACGCGTCGGCGGTTTCCATTCCCGCCAAAGGCACGCACAACGTCCTG
>DATFTE010000038.1:0-2831 GCA_035262225.1 Terriglobales bacterium | reverse complement strand
ATCACCGACTCGGCGGTGCTGCGCGACCAGCTGGTCCACGCAGAAAAGATGGCCGCGGTCGGACAATTGGTCTCCGGGGTGGCCCACGAGGTCAACAACCCGCTGACCGCAATTTTGGGGTTTGCCGACCTGCTCATGGAGAATCCCGAAATGCCCGAAGGCGCGCGCAAAGACTTGCGGGTGATCCTCCAGGAGGCGCAGCGCACCAAGCAGATCGTGCAGAACCTGCTCAGCTTCGCGCGCCAGATGCCGCCCGAGCGCAGCGCCTTGCAGCTCAACTCCATCCTCCGCCGGACGATTCAATTGCGCTCCTATGATTTGAACAGCCACGGCGTCGAAGTGATCGAACACCTCGATGAAGGTCTGCCCGACGTCATGGGCGATGCCCACCAGCTGCAGCAGGTGTTCCTGAACATTCTGAACAATGCCCACGATGCCGTGCACGAGGTCGGACGGCCGGCGCGCATCGAGATCATGTCGACCAAGTGCGGAGACGCGGTGGAAGTTTCATTCTCCGACAACGGCAAGGGGATTTCTCATCCCGACAAGATTTTCGACCCGTTCTTCACCACCAAGGAAGTCGGAAAGGGCACCGGCCTTGGCCTCAGCATCTGTTACGGCATCGTCAAGGAGCACGGAGGCGAGATTCTCTGCCACAACAACATCGCCGGGCAGGGCGCGACGTTCATCGTCCGCCTTCCCTCCGTTTCCCGCAGCGCTTCCCTGGGCGTGGCCGCCGGAGTGATTCAACCATGAGCGGCCCAGCCTTCCCGTTGCCCGTGTTGCTGATCGAAGACGAGCCCGCCGTGATGGCGTATGTCCAAGCTGCCCTCGAACGCAGCGGATACCCCGTCGTCTGCTGCGAGTCCGGTGTCGATGCGCTTCGCCTGCTCGAGCAGGGATCGTTTCTGGGGGTTGTGTCGGACATGCGCACCCCCGGCGGAGTGGATGGAGGACAGGTCCACGCCTGGGTCTCCAGGCATCGTCCCGACCTGGCATCGCGCATCGTGTTCATCACCGGCGACATTGCCAATGAGGAAACCGTTGCCACTTTGCGGGAGACCGGAGCCCCCTGCGTGGAAAAGCCTTTTCGCGTCCAGCAGTTTATCGCGGTGGTGGCAAAGACATTTGGGAAGGCCGAGTGAACCCCACAAACACGAAAGAAGATCTGCCCATCCGGCTGTTGATCGTCGACGACGAGCAGAGCATTCGCAAGCTGTGCTCCACCGTTGGCGAGACCCTCGGATTTGCCTGCCTCGAAGCCGAAAGCGGCGAGTCGGCGCTCGCCCTGCTGGAAGAGCAATCCGTGCACATGATTCTCACCGACATGGTCATGCCGCGCATGTCGGGGCTCGAATTCCTGGAACGGGTAAAAAAGCATCTCCCCCGCACAGAAGTGGCGCTGATGACCGGCCACGGATCGATCGAAACCGCGGTCCAGGCGATGAAACTCGGCGCCTACGACTACATCACCAAGCCCTTCTCCCCCCTCGAAGAGCTCCGGCTTTTTCTTCGCCGCATGGCCGAAAAAGTACGGCTGGTGGAAGAGAACGAGTTTTTGCGCCAGCGCACCGATTCCGAGACCGCCGTGCACGGCATCGTGGGCTCATCGGCGCGCATTCAGGAGGTGCTGCGCATGGTCGCGCGCCTCAAAGACACGCGCACGCCGGTGCTCATCTACGGCGAGAGCGGCACGGGAAAGGAACTGGTCGCCCGCGCCATGCACTTCCGTGGCGCTTTCGCCGGACGTCCCTTCGTCGCCGTCGATTGCGGATCGCTGGTGCCCACCCTCATCGAAAGCGAACTGTTCGGCTACGAGAAGGGCGCGTTTACCGGGGCCCTGAAATCCAAGCAGGGACTGTTCCAGGCCGCCGACGGCGGCACCATCTTTCTCGACGAAGTCGGCGAACTGCCCCTCGAACTGCAGGCCAAACTGTTGCGCGTGCTGCAGGAAAAGGAAGTCCGCCCCGTGGGCAGCAATCAGCGCGTCAAGGTCGATGTACGGGTTATCGCCGCCACCAATCGCGATCTCGAGGCTGCTTACAAGAACGGCACTTTCCGCAAAGATCTCTACTTTCGCTTGAACGTGGTCACCCTCTTCGTCCCCGCCCTGCGCGAGCGCCGCAGCGACATCGCCATGCTCGTGCACTGGTTTCTCGAACGCTACGCTCCGGGTTCGGAACTGCACGTCGCCGCCACCGCCATGAAAGCCCTGATCGAATACGACTGGCCGGGCAACGTTCGCGAATTGGAGAATTGCGTGGAGCGCGCTGTCGCCCTGGGCAACGGAAAAATCATCGACCTCGGCGATCTTCCGCCCGCCATCGCCTCCCGAGCCACGGGCCCGGTAGCGCCGTCGGTGGCGCTCGCTGCCGCGAAAACTTCGCCGCTGCATCCTGACCTGGCCAAGCCGATGCGAAGCGCCGAGCTGCCCCGTTCCCCGCAATCGACCACTGACCTTGAAGACATTGAACGCGCCACCATCCAGCGCGTTTTCGAACAAGTGAAGGGTGACAAGGCGCTGGCCGGACGCATGCTGGGTATCAGCCGCGCCACCCTGTACCGCAAGCTGAAGCGCTACAACATCAGCCGGAACACGCCGGAAGCCTCCAGCCACACGCTGCAGTGAACCGGCGTTGATCTGGGTTAGGCCGCTGCGCCTCATGCGCTCGCCTGCGGAGCCTTTCCCATCCACCACTCACTCTGAGACTGCCGTCTCAGGCTGAGACGCGAGGCCCGGCAGAACTTCGTCCCCAACATTGGAATCGCCTTCTAACCCACTGAAAACCCGCTCACCTGGGTGCTACTACTTCCGTTCGCGGCGATGGTTG
>DATFTE010000037.1:0-3139 GCA_035262225.1 Terriglobales bacterium | reverse complement strand
TTCGCGTTGAAGATCCGGCTGTGTGATCTCGAGATATTGCAGGGTCATTTTCGGGTCAGTATGGCCGAGGAGGCGCATGACAGCGGGAAAACTCACGCCGGCGCGGAGCATCTCCGTTCCAAACGTGTGTCGACTATGCTTCATGAAGCATAGTGCAGAGGATTTTAAGCAGGGTGCCAAGACGCAAGCAGTAGCAAGCTTTGTAGGAGATCAGGTCGGTACCCTGCTTAAAATTCCGTTGTGCTAAGCCGCTCGTGGAACCCGCGAGCTATGTGTTTTGGAAGGCCACGGGGTTTCGACTTCGACCGAGGGAGGACGTGGGTTTTTGCGTAGCCCGGCTGCTTGATGGCAAGCCGCTCCCGTTTTGGCAGATTGGGAACGGGAATGAACACGGAGTTGGATGGCGCAAAGGAAGAGCGTTGGGTAAGGAAGGCGCTGAAGGCGCACTTGTCGTAAACCGCTTTGCCACGGCAGAGCGGAAGTCCAACAGCCGCCGAGACAAGCTGTGCTGCTCATGAGCTATCCGATACTTGGACCTGCTGGCCTGCGGGAAGAAGGATGGCAATGCGCACCATTTGCCCGGTCTTGCAGTTGGGACATCTTAACGGGTCCTGCCCGCCAAGTTGTCGGCAGCGTTCGCGATAGTCACGGTCTGGCTGGAGAATCGGGGCGGGCATGGCCAACAGTTCTCGACAACGGGCCAGGTTCTCCGCACGGTGACGATTGCCGAGAAGCCCGTAGTGGCGGATCCGCTGAAAGCCATCCGGAAGGACATGCAGTAAGAACCGCCGCAGGAATTCGTCCGCGGACAACGTCATCACTTTTTGCCGTTGCTCGTGCTTATAGTCTTTGTAGGCGAAAGTGACTTGGCCGTCTTTCAGCTCGATCAACCGGTGATTGGAGATGGCCACCCGATGGGTGTAGCGGCCCAGGTAATCCAAAACTCTCTCGGGGCCACCGAACGGCGGCTTGGCATAGACCACCCATTCCATTTCGCAGAGCGGCGCTAAATGCAGGGCAAAGTTCTGGGGATCGGCCAGCGGCTCGAGATCGCCGTGGAATTGGAGCTTCCCGGCCGCATAGGCTTGCTCCAAATAACGGAGATAGACCTTTTGGAAGCGCCGCGACAGTACCTTCACGGGTAGGAAGAAGCCGGGACGGCAGGCCACCCAACGGCTGCCGTCCAGGGAGATTCCTCCACCCGGTACCACGCAGTGCAGATGGGGATGAGCATTGAGCGTCTGGCCCCAGGTATGTAGGATGCAGAAGAAGCCGATTTGCGCGCCCAGGTGTTTGGGATCGGCGGCAATCGTCTGTAAGGTCTCGGCGGTCGCCCGAAACAACAGATCATACATCTCCCGTTTATTCTGCAGGCTGAGCTTAGCGAGCGGTTCTGGCAGCGTAAACACGACATGAAAGTATTCCACCTGCAGCAGTTCGGCCTGGCGCTTTTCCAACCATTTGGCTCTGGCCAGGGACTGGCATTTTGGGCAATGCCGATCGGCACAGGAGTTATATGCGTTCCGTTCGTGGCCGCACTGGTCACATCGTTCCAGATGGCCGCCGAGTGCCGCTGTGCGACACAGTTCGATCGAGCGTAGCACCCGCTTCTGCCGTGGTGACAGGGAGGCAGCATGCGCTTGGCGGAACTCGTCGCCGTGGGCGCGCAGGATATCAGCGACTTCCAGGGCCGGCCGCATGGGAGAGGCGGCCTAGGATTTGGGATCAACGATGGGCAGCGGGAGCAGATCCAAGGGGCTGGTGGTGGCGCAGACTGTAGTCGTGGCCAAACGCAGATAGCGGGCCGTAGTTGATAGACTGCGGTGACCCAGCAGAAGTTGAATTTTGCGTACGTCGGTCCCGGCTTCCAGCAAATGGACAGCGTAGGCGTGCCTCAGGCTGTGTGGGCTTGTGTGCTTCTTCAGGTCAGCGCGCTCGCTGGCATGGGTAATAGCGTTGCCGACGGCATCTCGGCTCAGAGGTCGGCGGGGATTTTGTCCCGGGAACATCCATTCCCCCGGCCGTACCTTCCGCCAGTAGCAACGCAGCAGTTCTAATAGCTTGGCGGACAGCTGAACATCGCGATCCTTGTGGCCTTTACCCAGCTCGATGCGGATCATCATCCGCTGACTGTCGATATTGGCAGCGCGTAGATGCACCGCTTCACTGACACGCATCCCGGTGCCGTACATGGTGCTGAAGATGACATGGTGAGTAAAGGAGGGAGCCGCTTGCAGCAATTGCAGGACTTCTTGGGGACTGAGAATGACCGGCAACCGGTAATCTTTCTTGGGCGTGGGAATCAGCGGCACCGTCCAATCGCGCTGCAAAGTAACGGCGTACAGGAACCGGAGGGCGCTAACCGCGAGTATTCGGGTGCTAACGGACACCTTTCTCTCGTCCGCCAAGTAGATCTGATAGGTACGGATCTCTTCCGGGCCTAATTGCTCCGGGGGCTTGCCAAAATGGCGGGCGAAGAGGCTTACCTGACTCAGGTAGCTCTCTTGCGTGTTGAGTGCGAAGTTGCGCACTGTCATGTCTTGGATCATCCGCTGGCGCAGGCGGGAAACCGTGCGGGCGGTCGGAATCGGGTAACCAAACGGTGTAGTGTTGCTCATGGGGAGCAACGATAACGGAACCCCTTCCCCGAAGGCAGATCCGGACGCTTGTTTCCCGCCACTGGGACCGGTTTGCCAAAGCCTCGTCAGGAAAAATTTGTAGGTCAGTGACGACCTCTCAGAAAGCGAGTCCTCTGGCTCAGGGCCCGTTCCTGAGAGCGAGCACAAGAAGGCCGGGTCGAAGACGTCCGCTTCTCGCGAGCGCACGCTGTAGAGCACGGGGGTTGGGAGCGAGCGCATGGCGGGCCGGGTGGAAGACGCCCGCGTATCGCGAGCGCACGCCGATCCTTGACGACCGCTCTACCGATCCCGACAACCTTTCTGAAGGAACGTCGCGACGACCGAATTCCCGCGCAGCGGGTTAGTACAGGTCGAGTTATGTAGTCGATCACATAACTCGACGAGTGGTGCCGCCAGACCATGCGATCCCGCATCGAACCCATGAAGAAGATCGCCCGTTCGCTACGCAATCATCGCGAACTCATCCTCAACTATTTCCGCGCTCAAAAGCTACTTTCCAG
>DATFTE010000036.1:0-35723 GCA_035262225.1 Terriglobales bacterium | reverse complement strand
TTCCTGGGCGAGATCCTCCGCCCGCTCGGGGTTGTTCAGCCGGCGCCCGAAGAAGCCGTACAGGGGCTTGTGATAGCGGGCAAACAACTCCTCGAAGGCTGCGCGTGATCCACCCTGGAATTCCAGCATCAAGGCTTCGTCGCTAGTCATAGTCGGTGCGCCAGCTCAATCCGCGCAATCTTTCCGCTGCCTTTTTCACATCATTCATGCTTTTTTCTTGTTAATGTCACAACAAAGCCAAAAGTTCCCGCTCCGTTCCATTCCTCTGTTTCTTGTGAATCTCGTCAACATGCTCTCCACCGGTCGGGACTGGAGCAAGGCCAGTCGGAACTCAGAACCCGGGTTCTCCGCAGCGGCGGTCAGTCTGAGAAAGGCTAAATACTTTTGCGAGCGTGGAAGCTGATTCGAAGCCCGGCCACTTCTTATTATGCCGCGATAGCGTCGGCCAGACTTGCGAACGGCAATGGCCGACAGGACAGGAGAAACATGTGAAGCGGCTGAAACCGGTAACTTCGGCTGCGAGAATGGGCGAACAGAACGCGCAAACTTACGAATTGCCTGGGTACGGCCGGTGAACTTCCTAGGGCAGTTCGTAGCGGCCGAGTTGCTGGTACACGTAAAGACGGTTGCCGCGAGCGACGCACGGGAAAGGCTCAGCCAGCGCGGGCGTATCGGGGGGACCGCCAGCAGGTACCAAGAGGTTCCGTCCTTCCGAACCGGCCAAGCTCCAAGCATGCTATCCGGGGAATCAACCAACCAATAGTCAAGCGCGCGTGTGATACGCGGGGGATATCACGAACTGGTCAGATGGTACCCCCAATCGCCCCGGTTCGCTCCAAAGTCTCTGGGGACACGCTGGAGCTGGCTCGCAGTATGCATCACTGCTCGCGACTGTTAAGGGGTTCACTGCAGTACTCCTGTATTCCTCGCGGGACAAGTAATCAAACTTGCCATCGACAGGTGGGCGGAAGAGAGCGAAAACAGAGGGTATGGAGAAGGGTCGGGCCGTCACAGGGCTGCTTCTATGTATGCTCTTTAGCGGTTGCGCCGCGAAAAAGCAGCCTGCTGCCGCCACTCCGCCTCCGATCCGGAGTCATTTGCCGCCCGCTTCGGCCGAGACGATTGAACACTGCGTCGTGACCAAGCAGGAAAACGCCAACACGGTGACCTGTAGTTGCGAACCCGCGGTCACCCGCATCGATTCCAAAACGGGGCACATCATTCTGGTCTGCAAGAAGATGAAAGAAGAACAGCGAGATTGACACGCATTCTGTCGAGGCTCAACGGGCAAAGTATGCGAGAAATCGACCATCGAGAACCAACCCTCCACCTCCGTGAATGGCAGTACTCGTGCTGTTGGCGAAAAAGGGCCTGGAGGCGGCAGGGCAACCGCGCTGCGTTCTCTTCTATCACGACGGTATCATTCGCGAACTTCTGAGAGAGAAAATCAATGATTCGCAAACTGCTGGCTACCTCTAATGATGGGACCGTGACTCTGCTGCGTCTGGCCATGGGCGTGGTCTTTTTCGCACACGGCGCACAGAAAGCTCTCGGTTGGTTCGGCGGCTACGGCTTTTCCGGAACCATGGGCTTCTTTACCCAGCAGATGCATATTCCGGCGGTATTTGCGTTTCTGGCAATCTGCGCTGAATTTCTGGGAGGAATCGGCCTGATCCTGGGTGTATTTGGCCGGGTGGCCGCATTTGGCATTGCCTGCAACATGGTGGTTGCGGTGGTGATGGTGCATGCACGAAACGGGCTGTTTATGAACTGGTCTGGACAGCAGAAAGGCGAAGGTTTCGAGTTTCACCTCTTGGCCCTGGCCATCGCGACTGTACTGATGATCCGCGGCAGTGGAGCGCTCTCACTGGATTATGCCCTTACTCGTGAACCGGAAGTCAGGACGCCGCTCCGCTGAGCTGCGCAATGATCATTTGTCAAGTTGATCAACATGCCGTGTTCTGGCCGACGCCGACCGCATCCCGAGCACGGCAGGCTCTCGCTCTCTGGTGGAGTTTGGGGGCTTGACTGATGGTCGAGTGAAATCGCTCGTTTGGTTAACGAGCAACAGACCGATTGAGAAGGTGTCTACAGCCGGCATAAAATTTGCTGGACATCCCCACCCGTCAACTCCGCGCAACAGGCCCGTGCGTTATCCTGTTCGTTAACCTGCACAAAATACACCCATGATCCCATCCCGCAACCTTAGACACTTCATCGCATACTTGCTATTCACGGTTGACGCTATCGCTCAACAACCCGCTCCCCCCTCCCCCCTCCCCTCCACCGGCTTCCCCAGACTTGATCAATACCGCGCTTCCCGCATCGCCATCTACACCGACGACTTCGGCGAACTTTCGCGCTACCGCGACGCCAATGCCGCGCTCGCCTCCCCGAAAGCCAGTGAGAATCGAGTCATCTTCCTTGGCGACTCGATCACCGACTATTGGAAGCTGGCCGATTATTTCCCCGGCAAGCCATACATCAATCGCGGCATCGACGGCCAGACTACCGCACAAATGCTGGTGCGCTTCCGCCAGGATGTGATCAACCTGCATCCCAAGCTTCTGGTCATTCTTGCCGGGACGAATGACGTCGCTGGCGTCACCGGCCGGGTCCGCGAGGAAGACATCGAGGCCAACTACGCAACCATGGCCGAGTTAGCAAGCCTGCACGGCACGCGCGTCGTCTTCGCGTCTCTGCTGCCAGTCAACAACGCCAGTTCTGAAGATGCGAGGGAATCCTTCGCCTTGCGGCCGCACGAAAGACTGTTGGCGATCAATCGCTGGCTGCGGGACTATTGCGGGACCAACGGCCTTGTCTATCTCGACTACTACACGGCCCTGGTCGATGAGAAAGGAATGCTGAAAAAGGAATTGAGCGATGACGGGCTGCATCCCAACACGGCCGGATACAAACTCATGGCCCCGCTAGCCGACGCTGCCATCGCCCAGGCGCTGAAGTAGCGGTGCAAGGTTCGACTCAAAGATTGATCTCGTTGAGGTCCCGGTTGGTAGCCAATGGTTGACGTTGATACAGTGAGGCGAATCGCCCTTTCCTTGCCGGAGAGCCACGATGGTTCTTCTGCCACCGCGATGAGGTTCCATGTGCGAGACCAGCAGTTCGCGTGGACCTATCATGAGCGGGCTTGTCCCAGGGGCCCGCGCCAGCCCAGGCTCGATGTCCTGGCTGTTCGTTGTGCCGCTGAGGAGAAGGAAAGCTTGCTGGCCTCCCACCCGGGAAAGTCTTTCACGACCGATCACTATCGAGGCTTTCATGCCGTCCTGGTCTATCTCGATAGCGTCGACGAACAGGAAATTCGGTTGCGACTCACGGCGGCCTGGCGATGCCAGGCTCCTCCCCGGATTGCGACGGCAAGATAAAAGACCGTTAGAGGCAGACTACGTTCTGGAGCGTTCCGGGCCGGAACTCGTGTGCGCGAACTCGTGCCCGGGGACACCCGCTTGATTCGCGCGAGTCGTCGCTCCGAGCCTACTACCGGGTTGCCACTTTGGAGTTGGTTGTCGTCGCTGAACACCTGGGGCCCCGGATGCCCGCAATAGCCATATCGCTTTCGTTGTTCACCACGCCTGTCAGAAGACTAAGCGAGCTTACGGCAGGGAAAGCCCGCGCACTTACCGCTCTGTGCCGGTGGGTCGGCGCGACCCCGTTTTGCGTCGATCATCCGCTTGGCTCTCGAGGCCGCGGCGGTAACCGGGGATGTAGTCATCATTGGCCCAGCTTCCCTGCCAATTCCTCCATCCTGTTTCTCGTATTGTCAAAATCAACTATGTTGCCTATGGCGGCCGACAGCTGACGCGCTGACTGCGAATTCGACCTGACATACGCCACATAGTTAGGATCCCTGAGCCGCCTGGGGTTTTCGTTCAGGTGGGTGATGATCGCATCTGTATTACTTGCCATTTGTTTCAGCAATGGCGAAATTCCATCAATGGCATCCTGATGCCATGGTTTGGCATCTCCGCGTGCCGCCTGCATCTGCGACAAGATCGAGCCAGCGTTATTGATGTGTTCCCTAATAGTGGTAATCTGACCGCTGTGGGTTTGCCAGCTAAGGTTGGATCTCGTAAAGCTTTCCATGGTTGCGGCATCTCTGTTCAGTTGGACGGCCAAGCTTCGTGCCTGTTGAAAGAGGGCCGTAACATCGGCCGCCATGGCGCTGGTTTGTGTCAGAAGCAGCACTAACAAACCACCCATGCTCAACAAAGCTGACCGCCGGACGGTTCGTTTAGAGAAGAGTCTGAACATCACGATATCTCCCTTCTGAGTTAATTATTCCCAAAGCGCAATGACAACTACTTCGCTCCCATTGGTAGACGGCTTCCCTGGAGAACGGGCGATCCGGGCCTGCAGGATGCATCGCGTGCCCAACAGTGGAGGGCTCCACGTTCGGTTCTTCATGTTGACTTTCGGTGCACGCACGAGAGTCTCCTCCAGATTATGCACGTTTTTTCAAGAGGATGCACTACAGTCTTCACTGCATGGGCTGAAACTGATGTGCCCAGAGTTCATGCTTCCGATTCCAGATGCAAGATCTCATTTGCCGGTTAGGGTTCAGACCCGGAGCATGGCAGGGTGTGTCTGAGTCGCGTGCTTCTAGTGATCAAGTGCATGATTGGATTTAACCGTACCGCAAGCTCTAAGTGGTGCGTTTTCTTGATGTTAATTGTTTTCGGAAACTGAACGTGGATCGTCAGCCTTGCGTGGGCAATGACTGCGAACCTGTTTCTAACGCACGCAGTTTCCGGATCCGTTGCTCGTCTCCTCGAGGAACTTGTACTGGTGACTAAAAAAATCCTCCTGCAACCAGACTGGGAGCCAAAAAAGCGAATCTCCTGACCTGTCGTCCTCTGCGTGCTGCAGAAAACGAGAATCGTTCCTATGCGGCGCACCTGGCGCTTGTGTGCATCGCACACTCCTGTTCCTCTCCCCGGCACTCACCGTGATCGGCATTGGTGAGGGCACACGTATTCGGCGACCGTCATCCGGGCGCGCTTGCGGCTTGCGTCAGAGTGGCAAGGCAATGTGCTGGGGAGCGATGGTAGTGTGACCCGTGTTTTGCGAGGGCCGGAGGTGAAAATCAAGGCGTCCAAAATCGACCGAGAAAAACCTGCGAGAAGATCTGCCGTTCATGATCTTCACGATCGCTGAATGGAACGAACATCCTAACGTGAGACCGGCTCCGCTCGATCCTGGAGAGTTTGGGCGCAATAGCAAATACGTGTTTGCTGCCCCGCCTCGCCGGGACTGCGACTTTGCCGGGGAGTGGGAGGAGGCAGAAAAAATTCTGGGCTCCAAATCTTTTCACACGTTTTCGCCAGCCAAAACAACGTCGCCCTCATGACTTCAAACCTTTTCCGCCGCGCCATTCAGACTGGCAATCTTCCCAGTTGAACCTTGTTACGCTAGAGTGAAACATTGACACTTCGCCCAGCCGCATAGACGAATCGTCCGGCTGCCGCAGAAGCTTGAGACTTATCACGTTTCCGGGCCCGGGTATTCCAGATGAATCGCGCGCCCCTAAGACGATTGCTCCGATTGGCGGCCTTGTTGTTGGCCACGCAGTCTTTCCCGCAGTCCGCCGGCCCCGAGTTCCCCAACCCCGGCAATCCTCACATGTCACGCGAGCAACAGCGCTCGCTCGGCTTGCAGGCTGCAGCTCAGGTGTACCAGCAAATGCCCGTGTTGCCCGACAGCAGTCCCGAAACGCAATACATTCGAAAATTGGGGCAGAAACTGGTTACAACCATCCCTCCTCAGTATTCGTGGCCATTTGAGTTTCACGTCGTCCGGCAAAAGGAAATCAATGCTTTCGCGCTTCCCGGTGGCCCCATGTTCGTGAACATTGGCACCATTACCGCAGCGGCGAATGAGGCGGAGCTGGCCGGCGTGATGGCGCACGAGATGTCACACGTATACATGCAGCACTCCGCCAAACAGGAGGAGAAGGCGGAGTGGACATCAGGCCTGGCACAACTAGCAGGCGGCATTCTCGGCGCCACCACGGGAGGAAGCATCGGCCAACTCGCCCAGGCGGGAATTCAGTTCGGCGCGCAGGGCCTCATGCTCAAGTACTCGCGCACTGACGAATCACAGGCAGATGCGGTCGGAGCCATGATCCTCTATAAGGCGGGATACAATCCCAAGGCTCTGGCCGACTTCTTCAAGGCTCTCGAATCGCAGGGCGGTGGAGCACCTCCGCAATGGCTCAGCGATCACCCGAATCCTGGCAATCGCGAACAGGCGATCGAAAAGGAAATCCGCGACTGGCCAGCCAAGAGTTATGCAACCGACAGCGCCGCATTCCAGGAGATCCGCCAACAGGCGCTCGGCGTCAAAGCCTATACCGCTGAGGAAATCGCTGCGGGCGCGAAAACGGGTCAATGGGCAGCCATTAACAAGAAGGAGGGAGCTGCCTTAAACTCCTCCGGCGTGAGGGAGGTAAACACCAAGGCCCCAGTACCGGCCGCCTCGTTGCAAAGCGTGCTGCCCAGTCCGCAGATGGTCCGGACCGACTTCGGAATGATGAAGATTGCGCACCCCGAGAACTGGCCGGTGACCATGCCGCAGCATCAGGCTGACTACGTCACTATCGCGCCCCAGGCGGGTGTTACCCCTAACGGTGTAGGCTATGGCGTACTGATCAACGCCGCGAAAGCCAACGGTCAGGGTATCAACCTGGATGACACCACGGTGGAACTTGTGCAACATCTGCAAAGGACCCACGGCGTAAAGCCGGTGAGCAACGCTGAGGCCATCGCTGTGAATGGAGTCCAGGGCCGCTCGGTGATGATGCAGTCGGTGTCACCCTTCCCCTCTGCCAACGGTCAGCAGCAACTTGAGCGCGACTGGCTCGTCGTCCTCCAGCGATCGCCCGACGTGATGATGTTTTTCGTGTTTGTCGCGCCGCAATCGGACTTCGCCCGCTTCCAGCCAACCTACGAGGCGATGCTGAAAACGGTGCAATTTTAGGGTACTGCCCCGTTTCACCAGAATCCGTCGAACGGAGGTAATCCAAAGGTAATCTCCCGCCAGTTCTTTAAAGCCCTCTGCCTGGCACAAATTCTGTGCATCGCCATTCCCTGTCCCGAGCGATAGTGCCCGGACTGGCCATCTAGCCGATCCGACCACGGCCTTCCGTAATACTCAGACCCTGCGATGGTTGATTACACTCGATGACGGTATGAGACATCAGGCCTTCGGGTTGTTAGTCGTGCTGTCTGCTGTCTTTGGCTTTGCGCGCACGGCGTCGGATAAGGACACCGCCCGAGCGATCCAAGGTGCTCGCCAGCTACATGACAGCGTGGCAAACCCTGACAGCCTGCAAGTGTCCCGTGCTCTCATCACCGGAAGCAATATTTGCATCGACTATCGAAGCAGGAACCGGGCTGGCGCGATGAACATAGGCATCGCCGTCTACGAAGCCGACAAGAATCGCCTGTTTGTGGACAATTCCTGGGTATGGCAACGTGCCTGCCTGTTCGGCAAATATGCTCAGCGTCGGGAGGGAGCGGACGTAACTGAAGCAATGAGTCATGCCCTCAAGCGACAAACACTAAATGCACTCACTGGAAAAGATGAACCTGTGGCACGAGCCGCGCCACCAGCCGTCTCAGCAGCAACTTCTGCACCCGGTTCGTATACGGCAGCGACGCCGACAGCGATTGTGACAACGGCAACGGCCCCCGGAGCGGCAGCTCTGGCAGAACTTCCTCTACCCGTCGCAAAGGCGCCAGCCGCCACGGCAGTGAGTGATGCCCCCAAGAACAGAACGGCACCCGCCCTCAACGCAAAAGAGGAACCTGTGGTGCATCCCGCGCCACCAGCTGTGTCAGTGGCGGGTTCTGCACGCGGTACGTACACAGCAGTTAAGCCGACGACGATTGTGACAACACCAACAGCCCAACCCGTGGCGGCAGTCCCGGCAGAACCTCCTCTGCCCGTCGCAGAGGCGCCAGCCGCCGCGGCAGTGAGTGATGTCCCCGGGAAACAGACGGTACCCGCACTCAACGCAAAAGAAGTACCAGTGGTGCACCCCGCGCCACCAGCTGTCTCAGCGGCCGGTTCTGCGCCGAGTACGTACACGGCAGTTAAGCCGGCAGCGATTGTGACAACACCAACCGCCCAACCCGTGGTGACAGCTCCGGCAGAACCTCCTTTGCCCGTCGCAAAGGCACCAGCCGCCACAACGGTAGAGGCACGCATCGCCGCCGCCCCGGTTGGCGGACCCGCGGTACCTACTCAACCGGTTGAACCGGTTGCGCCGGCACATTCCTCCGCCACAGCGACGATCCCATCGGTGACGGTAGCGACAGCGGCAGCGGCGCCTCAACCTGCAGCGGCAGCGCCGGTGGAGACTCATTTGCCCGGTGCAGTGATCATCGGTCCGGACCCGACGGCAGCGGGTTCCCCCCGGCCAGCGGCCCCGGAATCACTGGGCGACGCTGCGCGCCGGCTGAGGAGTGAAAAGTCGCGACGACAGCAGGGACAGGTTCCGTAGACCGACGCCGAGTACGCACTCGCTACCCTTGAGCGAAAATGGTTTTTCCCGAGGCCACCATTCTTACTCGGCTGAGCAAGCGAGGATTCTCGAGGGTTAGGAAGGTTATGCGGGTCAGGTGAATGGCGACCGGGCACGCCTGTTACGCACCTGGTTGGGACCGTGAGGTTCTGCGGCTGGTCCGTTTGAGTCGATTCGAATAGGCGCCTTGTCTTCGCTCCATACACACCGGCAGAAGGACTTTGAAGGCAAGGGATTGCATTCTTGGCGCCATTGTCCAACCAGCCTCAGACGCCTCTCTTCACCCTATGCTCCAGGACTTTTGCTTTCTCAACGCCACGTTGGTACCGGATTCTTCCCTCATGTATCCCGTTGACTTACCATGGTGGGTGAAATCGACGGGGCAGGCTCCGCGGGAGACACTTTGTGACGCGGAGAGCGGGAATAAGTGCCAGGGAGCTCTGGGAAGCCGCCAAGGATTTGGCCTAGGGCGTAGTACGCGCAGTCCCGGGTTCAATCCCGTCATAAAGGGATCGAGCAGTGGGGGCTGGCCGGGTTCACGCCGTGAAAGTTCCCTGGTCAATTCTGGTCAGGAGTTAACCTGCGTCCCTCGGGGGGCCAAATTGAATAGCGTCATCCACGTGATCGAGGCGACAGATGACCTGCAAGCGGATATCGCCGACTGCGGCGTGTATCGCGCTGCCAGCGCCGGAGCATGGGCCTTTGTCTGCGTGAGAAGGGGATCGCCAAAACCATCTACGGATTCGACTCCCTTGAGGGATTTGACGAAGCCTCGTTCGCAGCCGACCTTCTCCTGGGCGGCGCGCAGAATGAGGAAAGGCACGGCATCCGTGCTGCCTGGCTCGCTTTGGTCACCGGCAGAGTAAAGCGCTCCGCTCGACGAGCATCCGCTTCGTCCCTGGTTATTTCAACGTCATATTCCCGCGTTTTGATCCCGTCGTGCGCTTCGGCTTCGCGCGTCCGGCAGCTGATGCACACCCGATCTGTCCGCCCCACCAGTTCGGGTTAAAGTGCTCTGATAGGACGACGCTTTCCTCGGGCAGTGTGTCGGCAACCAAGGTTCGAAGGAAGCTCCCACGGCGAATGGCACTATCGGGGGTCTGGCTTTCGGTTCACACCAAACCCGTAGTCTCGCAAGATCTCCGCTGCCGCCGGCGACTTCATGAACTCAAGAAAGGCGTGTGCCGTCGTAGGGTCCCTTGCCGTCTTCATGATCACGCATGCCTGCTCGATTGCCGGATATTCCCCCCCGGGAATCTCAACATAACGTCCCTTGTCTTTCATGTTCGGCGAGAGCGCGAGTGAAAGCGCTACGATGCCTGCGTCCGCCGCTCCTGAAACCACGAACGAGGCGGTTTGCGATATGTTTTCCCCGAACACCAGCCTGCCCGCGAGCTTGTCGTAAAGCCCTTCCTTCTGCAGCGCGGCCACAGCGGCCAGTCCGTAGGGCGCGTGCTGCGGGTTGGCGATGGCAATCTTCTTGACGGATGGGTCGGCCAGAGCCCGCAAGCCCGAGTTCAGTTCCAACTTCGACTCCTGCTGTACCCAGAGCACAATCCTGCCGGTCGCGTAGGAATACAGACTGCCGGGCTCCGTCAGTCCCATCGACTCGAGCCGGCGGGCGTAGTCCAGGTTGGCGGAGAAGAACATGTCGAAGGGCGCCCCGTTCTGCAGCTGCTGAAAGAAGTTTCCCGACGACCCGTAGCTTACCTTGACGGTTTTGCCGCTCTCTTTCTGGAATCGGGTCGCCAGCGCCTGCATCGCAAATTGCAGGTCGGAGGCGGCGGCTACCGTAATCTCCTGGGCGGGGCAGAGAGCGCTCAATGCGGCCAACACGATGGCTATTGTCAGAGTCTTCATTTCACGACGCGAGAAATTCCCGGCTTCGACAGTTCCGCCCGGAAGCACGCGCATCCTTTCTTCTATCAAAAGTTTAGGAAATCCTCACCTTTCCCTCAGGACATTTTCTGGAGCTCCGGAGTTAGCTGAAACTGGCGGGACAGCCTTGCCGGAGACCAGCATTGCCCATCACCCACGCCGAAACTTGGACAGCGCGGCGCCGGATTGGCAGCTTGCCGGCGCCAGCCAAGTCGGGCCTGGTGCGGGCCGTACCTCTCGCGTTCGCACTGTCGGCGATGCTTTATCCGGCAGGGCTGGCCTCGGCCAAATCCCAGGACAGCCCGGCCGCTCTCGCCAACGAAATTCGCGCCCTACGTGTTGCGCACCCGCCCCGGCTCGATGGCACCCTCGACGACCCCGCCTGGCAGCAGGCGCCTCCGATCTCGAATTTCCGGCAGCGCGAGCCCGTGGAAGGAAATCCGCCTACCGAATCCACGGAAGTTCGCGTCCTTTACGACACTCACCATATCTACGTTGGCGTGTTTTGTTATGACTCCAACCCCAGGGCCATCGTCGCAACGCAACTGCGCCGCGACCTCGACATGAGTCTCGACGACAATTTCGCCATCTCGATCGACCCCACCGGCAGCCGCCGCAACGGATACATCTTCGAAATCAACGCGCTGGGCACACAACTCGACGGAGAAGTGATCGAGGAGCAAGCGCCGACCGGAACCAACGAAATCGTCGACCCCAGTTGGGATGGACTCTGGCTCTCCGCCGCCCGCATCAATGAGCGGGGATGGACTGCGACCATTTCTATTCCCTTCAGCACCCTGAATTTTGAAGCGGGATCAAGCGCAACCTGGGGTATCAATTTCCGCCGCTTCATCCGACGGAAGAACGAGGAAGTGCTGTGGTCGGGTTTTCGCCGCCAGGCAGGCCTGTGGAAAGTGTCCGAAGCGGGGCAGGCAAGCGGCTTGACCAATATTGCCTCGGGCCGCCTGCTGATCATCAAACCCTATGTCCTCGGCGGCTTCACCCAGTCCACGGGGCAGTCCACCACCATCCAACACACAGGCGGAGTCGACGCCAAGTACGGAATCCGACCGAACTTGCTGGCTACGTTGACCGTGAACACGGACTTCGCCGACGCCGACGTCGACCAGCAGCAGTTCAACCTCACGCCCTATCCGCTGTTCTTCCCCGAGAAGCGCCGATTCTTCCTCGAGAATGCCGACGTATTTCAATTTCTCACCTGGAACAGCGATTTGCTTTTCTTCAGCCGCCAGATCGGCATTGACGCCGCGACCGGCCAGGAAGTGCCAATCGACGCCGGAGGAAAACTGGCCGGACGCCTCGCCGGCTTCGACCTGGGCATCATGGACGTGAAGACCCGTTCCCAAGGCACGATTCCCGACTCCAACTACAGCGTCGCGCGCGTGAAGCGCCCGATGTTCGGCGACTCCTACATCGGAGCGATTTTCGTGGACAAGGAATCGAGCGATCCCATCGACAGCTTCAACCGCGCCGGAGGCGTCGACGCCAAATTCGTGCTATTCAAGGATCTCAACATTCGCGGCTTCTACGCGAAGACCTGGTCGCCGCTGGTACATGGCGACAACTACACCATGGGGGCGCGCGTCACCTACCAGAACCACTGGATGAATCTTTACGCCGGCCATGGCACAATTCGGCCGAACTACAACCCGGAAGTCGGATTTGTCGCCCGCGGTGACGCCAATCCAACCCTGCTCGACCTCAACTTCACGCCTCGTCCCCGGCTGCGCGGCATTCGCGAGCTGCAGTTCGATTCCTTCCTCGATCACGATCCGAACACGGCCGGCACGCCGCAATTCCAGCAGTGGACCGAGAGCTTCCGCATCCTGTTTCAAAACGGCGCCCTCACCGACAACCAGGCAGTCGACGTCTACTATCAGCGGCTGAACCAGCCCTTCAACATTTACAAGAATGTTTTCATTCCCGCAGGCGGCTATCACTTTACCCGGCACCAGGTGTCCTACATGTCGTCGGGGGACCGGCGACTCACTTTTCTCGCCAGCGAGCGCTGGGGGGACTACTACACGGGACGCCTGGAGGAGACCACGCTCAACACGCAGTACCGCCCGGGGGAACATCTGGCCCTGTCGCTGAACAATACCTGGAATGCCTTTCGCCTGCCGCAGGCGAATTTCGATGTCGTGCTCTCGGGATTCGAGGTCAGCTACGCCTTCAACCGCTTTGTGAACCTCACCACCTTCGTGCAGTCGAACACCGCTGATCATGAAGCCGTGAGCGCCAACATCCGCTTGCGCTACACCTACCGCCCCGACAGCGACCTGTACGTCATCTACAACGTGGGCAGCGCCTTCCAGAGCCTGACCGGACAGAACCTCATGCAGCTTCGCCAGTCACGTTTCGCGGTGAAACTAACCTACGCCTGGAGCCGTTGAGTTCACCCTTGTTGTGCTTCCGGATTGCTTCCGTTTCCGTCCTATAATCTAGGAGAGAGCGAGAGGCGTCGTGCAGGAAGAATTCAAAGTTGGGGACTTCCGGGTTGCGGTCAAACTGAATCGCATCAGCCAGAATGGCAACAGCGCCCGAGTCGAGCCCAGGGTCATGCAGGTGCTGGTGCGCCTGGCGGAGCGCCCCGGCGAAGTCGTGTCGAAAGACACGCTGCTTGAAACCGTGTGGGCGGATACCCATGTTACCGACGACGTTCTCACCGGATGCATTTCCACGCTGCGCAAGGTCTTCGGCGACAATCCCCGTACGCCCACTTTTATTGAGACCATCCCCAAGGCTGGCTACCGCCTGATCGCTCCGGTCGACTTCAGCAACGGAAACGGTGCTGCACCGCACGCGAACACGGCTTCGGCGGAGGTGCGAACCTCTCCCTTGCCGATCCGCCCGACCCGTTGGGCGCTGTGGGCGATCATCGCCATGATCCCCGTCGCGGTGGCGGCTGGGGCCTGGTTCTGGTGGCGCGCTCACCAGCCCGCGATTGATTCCGTTGCCATTCTCCCATTCTCCAACTCCAGTGCCGATCCCGGCGCCGAGTATCTGAGCGACGGCATCAGCGAAAGCATCATCGACAGCATGTCGCAGCTGCCCCGCCTCCATGTGATGGCCTGGAGCACGGTCGCCCGCTACCGGGGAAAAAACCTCGATCCCATTTCCGCAGGGCGGGACCTGGGCGTCCGCACGGTGCTCACCGGACAGATTGTTCAGCAGGAAGATCATCTGCTGATTCAAACCGAATTGGTTGACCTGCGCAGCGGCGCGCAGCTCTGGGGAGAACGCTACGACCGCAATTCCTCCGACTTGATTCCGCTGCAGGAAGATATCGCCCGCCAAATCTCGGAAAATCTCCGGCTGCGCCTCAGCGGCGAAGACCAGAAGAAACTGGCCAAGCGCTACACCGCCGATCCCGAAGCCTATCGCCTCTATCTGAAAGGCCGCTACTTCTGGAACAAGCGCAGCGAAGACGGCATGAAGAAAGCGATCGCCTACTTCAAGCAGGCCATCGACCGCGACCCCGCTTACGCGCTCGCCTACGCCGGTCTGGCCGACTCTTACGATCTGCTCGATGACTGGGGAACCACACCTCCCAGGGAGTCGTTCCCCAAGGCTCGCGAAGCCGCCCTCAGGGCTCTCCAACTCGATGACTCTCTCGCCGAAGCTCACACTTCGCTGGCTTTCGTGAAAGCCAACTACGATTGGGATTTTGCCGCAGGCGAAAAAGAGTTCCAGCGCGCTATCACACTCGATGCCAACTACGCCACCGCCCACCAGTGGTACGCCATGCAACTGGCAACGGCCGGACGCTTCCCCGAGGCCGAGCGTGAGATGCAGCAGGCCGCGGAGCTAGATCCCCTTTCGGTCATCATCAGCATGGGGGTGGGAGAAATCCTGGCATGGGAAGGGAAGTACGACGCCGCCATCGCACAATTTAAGAAGACCATGGAATTGGATCCCAACTTTGTGGGCGTGCACGGCAACCTCGCGTCAGCCTACGAGAAGCATCTGATGTATCCCGAGGCTGCCGAAGGCTTCGAAGAGACGGCGGAGCTGGCGGGCGATCACTCATACGCGGCCAGCCTTCGCCGGGGTTACGCCCGCTTCGGCTACAGCGGTGTACGCAAAGTACAGTTGCAGAAGGAGCTCACCGACCGCGCCCACGGCCGTTATGTCCCGGCCTTATCGATCGCGGAACTGTACCTGGCCCTGCGCGATAACGAGCAAGCGCTTCATTGGCTCGAAACCGCATACGACGAGCACGACAGTGAACTGGTCTTTTTGAACGTCAGCAGCGACTACGATCCCGTGCGCAGCGATCCGCGCTTCCAGGCCATCGTCGCCAAGCTCGGCCTGCCCCAGGAATCGGCGCGCAAGCCCTGACTTTCTCAGTTGCCCTGCTTTTCTCCCGGCGGCGGTGGGATGCTGATGTCGAGCGTGGTTACGGGACCGAGCGAGGACAGCGGCTTGTCGAACTCCTTGGTATTTCCCACCACCAGCACGGCCAGCTGATCTCTGTGCAGATACTCCTCCGCCACGCGGGCCACGTCGGCGGTCTGCACCTTTTCGATGCCGGCGCGATACTTCTCCAGAAAATCCGCGGGATATCCGTAAAACTCATAAGCCATGCGCTCCCGCAGGACCTTGTCGGGCGAATCGAAATTGAAGACGAACGAGTTGAGAATCGAGTCCTTCGCGTCCTTGATCTCGGATTCGGTCAGGGGATGGGTCTTCAGATTGTCGACTTCTTCGTACAGCGCCTGGATGGCTTCCACCGTGCTTCCGCTCTTGGTGCCCATGGCGATCTGCAGGATGCCGGGATGATCGAACGCCGTGCCGATTCCGCCTCCGACACCATAGGCCAGTCCCCTGGCGGTGCGGATGTTGCGGAACAGCCGCGATTGGAAGCCTCCCCCAAACGCGTCATTGAATACCTGGATGGCGAAGTAGTCCGGATTCGACCGCAGGGTTCCCAGTTTCACCATGCGGATCGAGCTCTGATTCACGTCCTCCTTCGGCACCAGGTAGTAGCCGGGCTTGGCGGGCTGGAAGTCGATTTTCTTCTCCTGCCAAGCCGGACCCTTCGGCCAGTCGCCGAACGTCTGGCGCAGCTTGGCCTCCATCTGCGCGGAGTCGAAGTCACCAACAATGCCCAGAATGATGTTGTTGGGTTGGACCTGCGCCTTGTGCCAGGCGATGAGATCCTCGCGGGTGACCGCAGCCACGGTCGCGAACTCGGGCACGCGCGCGTAGGGATTGTCCGCTCCGTAGGCCAGTCTCGTCATTTCGCGCGCGGCGATGCCGCTGACATCGTCGTTGCGGCGCGAGATGGCGTCGAACGCCTCGCCTTTGGCCAGGTCAATCTTGTCCTGGCGGAATTCCGGATTGCGCAGCAGATCGTTGAAGACCTTGAAGACGTCCTCGAAGTCATTCTTCAGGCACGACCAGGAGAGCATGGTCGAATCCGGCGCGCTGGCGCTTTCGACGCGGGCCGCGCGGATCTCGAGGAAGTCATCGAGCTGATCGCCGGTCTGCGCCCTGGTTCCACCCGTGCGCCAGACTTCGCCGTAAAGGTCCGTCAGGCCGGTTTTGGCCGCAGGTTCCGAGCGCGAGCCGCCGCGGATGCGCGCCAGCCCGTCGATCAGCGGCAGTTCATGATCCTCCTGCAGGAAGATCACCATGCCGTTCGACAGCTGGATGCGCTTCGGCTGCTGCGGGTGGAACTCCCGCAGCGTGGGAATCGGGATCTGTTGCCAGCTGGCCTGCGCAGAAAGCTGCGGCAAGCAGGCGAGCATCAACCCCGCGAGCAGGAAGAAGCGGCGGTTCATTGCACACCGCCCTTCTGGCCCTGGCCCGCTGGAGGCGCGACGGTTTGGATGATTCCCACCGTGCGATTGGTGGGCACGAACGTCTGGCTGGCCACGCGCCGGATGTCCGCTTTGGTGACTTTATTGATCCGGTCCACGGAGTGGAACAGCTCCCGCCAATCTCCGAAGCGCGCCTGGTAAATGCCCAGCTGAAACGCCAGGCCGGCGTTGTTGCCCAGGCCGCGAATCAGGTTTGCCTTGGCCCGCGCCTTGATCATCTGCAATTCCTCGTCGCTGATGTCTTCCTTCTTCAGCCGCTCGATTTCGGCATGAATCGCCGTGGCCATTTCCTCGGGCTTGTGGCCGGGCAGCGGAATTGCATAAAACGCGAACAGATGTGGATACTTGGTGCCCGGCAGGCCGGTGAATCCGGCAGAATCGGAGGCGATTTTCTGGTCGCGCACCAGCGCCCGGTACAGGCGGGATGTGCGGCCATTCGACATGAGATCGGCGATGGCGTCGTACACCTGGTCATCCGGGCTGCTGAAATCCGGCCGGTGATAGCCTTCGAGATAAATAGGCTGGGAGGGGTCCTCGAGCACCACGCGCCGCTCGGCGTTCTGCGGAGGCTCGGTGGTTGTGCGTTCATCCGGCACCGGCCGCGTCGGCAGCCGCCCGAAATATTTTTCCATCATCGGCATGGCTTGCGCCGGCTTCACGTCGCCCACCACCGCAATCACCATGTTCGACGGAATGTAATACCTGTCGAAAAACTCCTGCGCATCGGTCGCGGAAAGCGAGATCAGGTCCGAAATCCAGCCTATGGTCGGCCGATGATAGGGATGCGCCTGGAATGCCGCCGTCGTGAACTGTTCCAGCAGCCGTCCTACCGGGCTGCTGTCGGTCCGCATGCGGCGCTCTTCTATCACCACGTTGCGCTCTTTATAGAACTCCCTCATCACCGGATGCCGAAAACGCTCCGACTCTAGATAAGCCCACAGCTCCAGCCGGTTTTGCGGAAGCGAGTAGTGGTACGCGGTTTCATCTACCGTGGTGAAGGCATTCAGGCCCTCGGCGCCGTTGCTTTCGAGGATCTGGGAAAATTCATTCGGTTTCACGTACTTCTGGGCCTCGGCGATCGCATCCTGCCAGCCTTTCTGGAGTGTCTTCAGTTTTTCCTCATCTCGTCCCACCGACTTGTCGCGTTCCGCCAGATACGCGGCGAATGCGGTCTCGACTCTCGCCAGTGCTGTCTTCTCCGCCGCAAAGTCGGTGGTGCCGATGGTGTCGGTGCCCTTGAACGCCATGTGCTCGAACATGTGCGCCAGCCCCGTCTTGCCCTCCGGATCCTGCACCGAGCCCGCATCCACGTGGGTGAAGAACGAGAACACCGGAGCCGCCGGGCGCTCACCGATCACCACCGTCAGTCCGTTGGGCAGTTTCTTCACCGTCGTACGCTTTTCGAATGAGGCCAGGTCCTGCGCGGCGGCCAGCGCCGCCGCCAGAACCAAGGCCAGAGCGGGAAGAACACGGTATTTCATGGAACCTCCGAAGCGAATGGGGCTAGAGCAGAGGAAAATCTGAAATTACGTGCGGGGCAGGGAAGTTGTCAAACTTCGGCCGTTGGCCGTTTGTCGCCCGCCGTTCGGGAACTCCTCAGGATTCGAACACCCACTTGCCCCCTGCCATGGTACGCTCGATGGGAATGTGAATCAGTTCGGACGGGTCAACCTTGAACGGATCCCGCCCCAGCACCACCAGGTCCGCCAGTTTTCCCGGTTCGATCGAGCCTTTGAGCCCTTCTTCGTAGGAAGCGTAGGCTCCGTTGATCGTGCCCACGCGGATCGCTTCCTCCACGCTGATCTTCTGTTTCGGTCCCCAGACGTTGCCCTTCGCGTCGGTACGCGTGACTTCCGATTGCAGCGCCATCATCGGTTCGAACGGCCCGGGAGGGTAATCCGACGCCTGCGTCGGCCGTATGCCGGCATTCAGGAAACTGCGCAGCGCAAACATGTTGTCCAGCCGCGCAGCTCCGTACTCTTGCATCTTCTCGCCGTGGTAGTAGACGTAAGTCGAAAACGGCGTGGGAATCGCTCCCAGCGCGCGGATGCGCTCCACCAGCGAATCGTTGACCACAGTACAATGCTCCAGGCGGAAGCGCGGATCGCGCCGCGGGATTTCTTTCTGCAGGCGTTCATACACGCGCAGCGTGATATCAATCGCCACGTCGCCGTTGGCATGTGTTCCCAGTTGCCACCCCGCCGCATGAGCCTTTTTCGCAAGTTCGTAGAGCTGGTCTTCGGGCGTCACCAGAATCCCGAAATCGTTGGGACGTCCCATGTACGGCTGTGACAGGCGAGCCGTGCGCTCGGAAATGGACCCATCGCACAGCATCTTCTGCGCGCCCACCCGCACCCACTCATCGCCCAGGCCGGTGCGAATGCCAGCCTCCAGCATGCGATCGATGAACTGGTATCCGATGTGGCAGTAGACGCGCAGCAGAAGATCGCCCCCGTCGCGCGCGTCCTGGTAAGCGCGCAGGTCGTCGGGAGAACCGAAGGCGTCCGTGACCGAAGTGATCCCGGTGCGCGTCATCATTTTGGCAATCAGTTTCACGCCTTCGCGATGATCGTCGCGCGTGAAGTTCGAGGGTATCAGCAGCTGAAAACGTACCTTTGCCTGTTCCCGCAGGTGTCCAGTCAACTTCCCGGTCGCCGGATCGTGATCGTACCTGCCGCCCGGAGGGTCCGGAGTCTTGTCCTCCACGTGGGCGAATTTCAAGGCAACCGAGTTGACCCATGCGGTATGCCCGCCCCGATGCTCGATGAACACCGGATGATCAGGAACCGCCTCATCCAGGTCCTTCAAGGCCAGCGGTCTGCCGTCGGAGGTCTTGGTATCGTCGTATTTGAATCCCAGCACCCACTGCCCCGAGGGCGTCTCCGACGCGCGCTTTCTTAAGGCAGCCAGAATGTCGGCGATGGAGCGCAAATCGCAGTCCACCATGCGCAGGTGATCGAGGCCCGCTTCGGCCGGATGCGAGTGCGCGTCGATGAACCCCGGCAGGATGGTTTTTCCGCCGATATCGATCTTCTTCGCCTTCCCTGCGGCGAGGGCCAGTACTTCATCATTTGATCCGACAGCCAGAAAGCGCCCGCCTGCTACGGCGATAGCCTGTGCCCGGAGCTGAGCCGCATTCACCGTCCAGACATTGGCGTTATAAAGGATGAGATCGGGTTCGGTTCGCCCGAGCGAAAAGAACGAAGCTGCTCCCATAGTTCCCAGACCGTAGAGAAAGTCCCGGCGCGTGTGTCCCATACTGGCCTCGGTTGTCATTCCGGCATCCAAACACCGGCACTTCTTTCCCGGACGGTGACCAAATGACGACGCGCCAATATACTAAACACCCAACGGCGGCGGGAATTTCTTTCGCAAGGCCGGCGTCAGCAAGAAGAGGCAACGTGAAGAATGCGCAGGTCGTCGAGGTGGATGGCAAGAAGCTTTCTCTGTCCAATCTGGAAAAGGTCCTTTATCCGGCCGCCGGATTCACTAAGGGCCAGGTCATCGACTACTATGCGCGCATCGCGCCGGCTCTCGTGCCCCACTTTCGCGGGCGCGCCCTGACCCTGAAGCGCTATCCCGAAGGCGTGGACCATGAATATTTCTACGAAAAGAATTCCCCTTCTCATCGCCCCGAATGGGTGAAGACCGTGCCCGTCTGGAGTGAAGGCAACCACCGCAACGTGAACTACACGCTGCTTAACGACTTGCCTACGCTCATCTGGGTGGCCAACCTGGCCTCGGTCGAGTTGCATCCTTCCCTTTCGCTCGCCAAGGATACTTACACCCCGACCATGATGGTGTTCGATCTCGATCCCGGTCCTCCCGCCGACATCGTCGAGTGCGCACAGGTCGGCGTGTGGCTGCGCGAAATCTTCGATCACTTCGGCCTCGAAAGTGTTGCCAAGACCTCCGGCTCGAAGGGCCTGCAGATCTACGTGCCCCTGAACACGCCCACCGGCTACAGCCCCACCAAGTCCTTCGCCCACGCGCTCGCCCGCCTGCTTGAGCACGATCATCCCGAACTGGTCGTCTCCGACATGAAGAAGCAGTTGCGCGTGGGAAAGGTCCTGGTCGACTGGAGCCAGAACGACGAACACAAAACCACCATCGGCGTTTACTCGCTGCGCGCGCGCGAGCGTCCCACCGTCTCGACTCCGGTGAAGTGGGAAGAGGTCGAAAACGTCCTCAAGAAAAAGGACGGCAGCGCCCTGGTCTTCGAGGCTCAGGACGTGCTTGCCCGCGTCGCCAAGATGGGAGACTTGTTTCTACCGGTCCTCGAACGAAAACAGAAGCTCCCAAACCTCCCTGGACTCGAGGCTGCGGAACCCGAACCCGGCATCGAAATCGCAGCCCAGGCGGAAGAGCTGCCGAAGAAGAAGTCCGGTCCCGCGTCAAAGAAGCGCAGCCGGAAGATATAATCCCAACGCCGAGACCGCTCGCGATCGCCTCCAGCCAGACAGCTAAGGATCAGGCGACTGAAACAGTCGGTGGGAAGAGCCAGGCCTTAGGCGCGCGTCCTGGAACCCGCACGTAAAGACAGGCAGACACAAAAACCCGAGTCCGCTTCAGCGGACGACAGCTGCAGGAAGACGATGGCACAACTCTATGCAGGCACTTCCGGATGGGCCTATCCGGGCTGGAAGCCCGATTTTTATCCCGCCAAACTGGCGCAGGCGAAATTCTTGTCCTATTACGCCACCCAACTCAACACCGTTGAGGTCAACTTCACCTTCCGTCAGCTGGTGAAAGAAACCACCATCCAGAAGTGGATTGTGGAAACACCCGCGGCCTTTCGCTTCGGAACCAAGGCTCACCAGGTCATTACCCACATCAAGCGCCTCAAAAACACCGCCGACTTCGTTCCGCGCTTTCTCGCGACCATTCAACCCCTCGCCCAGGCGGGAAAACTCGGCCCTGTGCTCTTCCAGTTGCCGCCCAACATGAAGGCCGATCTTGCGATGCTCGAGGAATTCCTCGCCAGCTTGCCCCGCGCCGTACTGTCCGCCTTTGAATTCCGCCATGATTCCTGGTTCACCGATGAGGTCTTCCAAGTGCTGAAGAAATACAACCGCGCACTGTGCGTGGCCGAAACCGAACAGCGCACCACCCCCGACGAAGTGACCGCCGACTTCTGCTACTACCGCTACCGCAAACCGACCTACACTGCCGACGAGCGCAAAGCCATGACCACCCGCCTGCGCGAGCATCTCTCCGCCGGACGCGACGCCTACGCCTATTTCAAACACGAAGAAACCCCGGAAGGCGCCTTATACGCGGTAGAGATACTGAAGGAAATCTCCGCCTAGCCGGCTTCGCCCCCCCTTGCGATCAAGGGCTTTTCCGCACCGGCCTCGCCACTTCCCCAAATGTCCGATGACGCGCATACTGCGTGTGTGCCCTCGGAAGCCAACGCCCGCGTCGTTTCCGGCTTTCTCGACTATCTCAAGATCGAGAAGGGCCTGGCGCGCCTCACCCTCTCGGCCTATACCACTGACATCGGGCAGTTTGCCGGCTTCCTCGAGAAGCGCAAGCGTACGCTCCTCAGCGCGCGCCTCAACGAGGTCCGCGACTTCATTCAGCAGCTTTTTTCCTGCCGGGTCGACGGACGCTCGGTGGGCCGCAAGCTCTCCGCCCTGCGTCATCTTTATAAGTACCTGCTGCTCGACAAGCTCATCGAGCACGATCCGACGCTCAATCTCGATTCACCGAAACAATGGAAGGTGCTTCCCAAGTCGCTCTCCCGCGACGAGATGGAAGCGATCCTGCGCGGAGGCCGGCGCTCCTCCGAGCGGGACAACTCCCATGCTCTCTCCGCCCGCGACCGCGCCATGCTCGAAGTTTTCTACGCCGGAGCCCTGCGCGTCTCGGAGATGATCAGCGTCAAGCTCGAGGATGTGAAGCTCGATCCCGGCTACCTGCTGGTGCGCGGCAAAGGCGACAAGGAGAGAATTGTCCCGCTGGGGAAATCCGCGCAAGAGGCGCTCGCCGCCTACATGGCCGGCCCGCGGCAGGCGCTGGCCTCAGGCAGGAGCACGCCGTGGCTCTTCTTGGGACGCGCCGGCGAGCCTCTCACCCGGCAGCGGGTCTGGCAGATGGTGCGCGCCGCCTCGCTGGCCACGGGCCGCAACGCCAGTCCGCACATGCTGCGCCACAGTTGCGCCACACACATGGTCGAAAACGGGGCCGACCTGCGCACCGTCCAGACCATCCTCGGCCACGCCGACATCTCCACCACGCAGGTCTATACGCATCTCGCGCTCGACCGGTTGAAGAACGTGTACCAGAAGCATCATCCCCGGGCGAAAGCCAGGTGAAAATTGTTGATTGTTGAATTTTGATGGTTGCTGGAAATGCCGGCTCTCGGAATCAACCATCAAGAATCAACGATCAAGAATCAACAATGACCAAGGCCTCCACGGTCGAAATCGCCGCCCGCAACTTTCTCCGCGTTCTCGGCGAGCGCAACGCCTCGCCCCACACCATCAAGGCTTATGCCGGAGATCTCGGGAATTTTTCCGCCTACGTCGGCTCACGCGGCTGGAAAGCGATCGACCACGTCACCATCCGCGGATTTCTCTCCCACCTCTACGAGAAAGGACTGGGCAAGACCTCGGTGGCCCGCTCCCTGGCTGCGGTACGCTCGCTCTACCGCTGGTTGGCGCTGGAAGGCGTGGTGGACCAGAATCCCGCGAAGCTGGTTTCGACTCCCAGACTACCCAAGAAACTTCCCCGCGTCCCGACCATCGAAGAGATGAACGGTGTGCTCGACGGCGAGATGCCCGAAGTCGCCGCCTTCCCCGAGCGCGACCGCCTTATGCTCGAACTGCTCTACGGCTGCGGCATCCGCAACTCGGAGCTGGTTGGCATCAATCTTGACGACATCCGCCTCAGCGGCGAAGCCATCCTCATTCGCGGCAAAGGAAAAAAAGAACGCTACGTGCCTTTTGGAGACGCGGTGAAGTCCGGGCTGGGCGTCTACCTTCCGGCCCGCCGGCTCCTGCTTTCCGGGAAAAAGAAAAATACTCCCGCTCTGCTCATCAATCACCGCGGCGGCCGCCTTACCACGCGCAGCGTCGGCCGCATCATCAAAAAAATCGCCGTCGCCAAGGGCCTTTCGCCCGATGTCCATCCCCACACCCTGCGCCACGCCTTCGGCACGCACATGCTCGAAGAGGGCGCCGACCTGCGTGCCATCCAGGAGATGCTCGGCCACGAGCGCCTCTCTACCACGCAGCGCTACACCCAGCTCTCCATGAAGCACGTGCTCCACGTCTACGACCAAACCCATCCCCGCGCAAAGTAAGCAACATGTTTCCGCCACGCGATTACCTCGGTCATCTGGCCTGCCCGACCAACCTTCCTACCCTGGTCAGACTGGCCGACCTGCCGGCCCGCGATACGCGCCAGGCGAAGAAACGAGCTCTGGCTGTTGCTGTTCCTCTGGTTGCGACCGCCGTTCTCAACTTCCTGGCCGCCTCCCAGCGGATGGCCCTCTTTTCTACTTCCTCCCGGTGATGTTCCCGGCCTACTACTTCGACGCCGCCACGCCACGCTGACGGCCTGCGCCAGTGTGATCCTGGTCGTGCTGCTGACCTTCCTCAACCCCGCCATGTTCAGCCGCAAGAGCGATCTGTCCTTCGACCGCCGCTATTTTGACCTTGCCGTCTGGGGAGGAATTCTGGTGGTCGCCGGATACGCCATGGGCACGCTTTACGAGCGCAACCAGAAGACACTCTCCGGCACGAAGAATGGCTACGACAGCATGTTGGTGATCCTGCAGCAGGTGACGCCTTCGCCAAAGCCTTCGGCGAACCAGCCCAAGGCGCCAGAGCCTGAAAGCTTCCACCCCTTGGAGGGGCAGGTGTCCTCGCACGTCGAGGCCGTTCCTCCATTCCTGACAGGCAGCTTCAACGTCGAATCTCCTCCCACATCTCCACAATCCTTGCCTTCACCTCCGCCGTCAGCTTCTCGTACTCGTCTTCCGACGCCGCCGACTCCGGCGGAGGATGGATCGCGTCTCCGAACTTCATTTTCAGCGGCTTGAATCCCTGGAATTTCTTCCCCCGCGGCCAGGCGTCGTGGAAACCGTCAATCGCCACCGGAACCACTGGCACCTGCAGGTGAATCGACAGAATCGCTGCTCCCTTCTTGAAAATCCGCGGCTTGCCGTCGATGCTGCGCTCGCCCTCGGGATAGAGCATCAGCACCAGTCCGTGCCGCAGGCCGAACGCTCCCGCGCGCATGGCCGGAAGCAGGTTCGCGTCCGGATCAACCACGACGACTCGCAGCCAGCCGGCCAGCCGCCGCATGAATCCCGAGCCGAAGATTTCGCTGGTCCCCACCGAAAACAGCCGCCGGAAGACCTCCCACGGCATCAGGCTGCCCAGCACCACGGGATCGATGAAACTCTGGTGGTTGGAGGAGAGGATGTACGGCCCCTTGAGCGGCAGCTTCTCAAGGCCACTCACCTTGAGATCGAAGCGGTCAGAGGCGATCATCTGGGCCGCGCGACTCACCAGAAACCAGAAATGTTCCGCGAAAGGCTGCGGCTTCCCGAGCGCCAGCACCTTGGGATCGGTCGACTCCTCGTCGAGCACCGCCTTCCATCCCGCAAACTGCGCGCGCGCCAACGGCGACGACTTTCCCGACGCCGCGCTTTCCCGCACTACGTCCACCAGCTCGCGAACCGTATAAATCTCCGCCAGCCGCGATTCCTCCACATCGCCGCCCAGCTCTTTCTCGAGCGCCACCAGCAGCTCCACCCGCTGCATCGAGTCGAGCCCCAGATCGAGTTCAAGATTGTCGCGGGGACGAATCTTTTCGGGATGCGTTCGCGCCGCCTCGCGCAACACCGGCAGCCCCCGCTGCACCTCGGGGATCGCCAGCCACGCTTCCTCATCCGCTGTCAGCGGCCGCTCGGCCGTGAGCTGGGCGTCGGCCGAGGCGCCCTTTCCCGGGTTGGCGCGAACCTTTTTCTCGATCTCAAACCGCTTCAGCTTGCGCGTGGTGGTGCGCGGCAGGTCTTCCTGCCAGATTTCGTAACTCCCAATGCGTTTGGTCGAAGCCAGCTGCGAGGAAAGACCTTCGATATCGAAGCGAATTACCTCTTTCGAATTCACGATCTTGCGCTGCTTGAGCACTTCAAAATTCGGCACCACCACGGCATGCAGATGCTCCGACGTCGGATCCCCCGGTCGCGCCTCCATCGCCATCACCGCCAGTTCCTTGATGTACGGCGATTTCAGGTAGTGTGCCTCGATCTCCTCGGGATAAATATTCTTGCCGTTCGCCAGGACGATCAGTTCTTTCTTGCGTCCGGTGATAAACAGATTGCCGCGCGAATCGAGGTACCCCAGGTCGCCGGTATGCAGCCAGCCCTCTTTCAGCGTTGCCTCGGTAGCATCGGGACGGTTCCAGTAGCCCATCATCACCACCGCCCCGCGAATCGCGATCTCGCCCACCGGCGGCCCTTCTTCCTGCGGCTGGGGATCGACGATCTTCCCCTCCACGCCCTTCATGGCGTGGCCGACCGAGCCGATCACGTTGTCGCCGGGAGAAGTGGCGAACGCCGCCGCCGTGGTTTCCGTCAGCCCGTAGGCCTGCAGGATGTCAATGCCCAGCGCATAGAAGTCGCGCCCGATCTGTGGTTCAAAGCGCGAACCCCCGGTCACCAGGTAACGCATGAGGTCGCCGAAGGTGTCATGGATCTTGCCGAAGAAGAGCCTGCCCGGATTCCACCCCAACCGCCGCGCCATCCGGGTGAAGCCCATCAGTCCGCGCACCAGCGCCTGCGCTCCTTTCCCTCGCCTGCCGATCTCTTTGAAGATGCGCTCGTGAATCAGGTAGAAAAACTGCGGCACCACGGCGAACGCCGTAATCCTTCTCTCGCGCAGCGCGCGCAGCAACTCCGTCGTATTCAGCGTCTCCAAGTGCACCACCCGCGCGCCCTTCACCAGCGGGATCAGGATATTGGCCATCTGCGAGAGCACGTGAAACAGCGGCAGCACGCCCAGCACCGCATCCTCCGGTCCGAGATCGATCCAGCCGGACACCGCCTCGGCCTCGCCGCTCAGGTTCCCGTGCGTCAGCATCACCCCTTTGGGATCGGCCGTGGTTCCCGAGGTGTACAGCAGCCCGGCCAGCGTGTCCGGCGTCACCGGGCGAGGCGTGAACGGGCCCGGCGCGGCGGCAAAGACACGGTCAAGATCGGCGACCACCTGCGCCGACCCTGCATCCGCCCCCCCGTCCATCTGCACAATTCCGAGCGGCAATCCGTTCGCCCCCGCCTCGACCAGCTTCCGGTGCTTGCGATCGCAGAACACCAGCGACGCCCCGCTGTCTTTCAGCAGCTTCGCAACCTGGTCGGCATGAAACGCCGTGTCGAGCGGCACCACCACGCAGCCTGCGGCCATGATCCCGAGATACGTCGTCACCCAGCGCGGATGGTTATCCGCCAGAATCACCGCTCGCGTCCCCGCCGCGTGGCCTTTCTCCATCAGCCACTGCCCTACCGCCTCGGCCATCTGGCGCGCCTGGGCATAGGTGTAGCTTTCCACCCGGTCGCTGCCCTGGATCTCGAGCGCAATATTGGTGGGATAACGCTCCGCGTTCTCAACGAAAACATCGTAGAAACTGGACATGGGTCGCCGGGAATCTTACACGAAGGAGTCCAGAAACCAGGAAGGAGTACTCTGGATTCCCGTATGCTATTGAATAAATGATACTTACAAGAATGATTGCCCGTGTTTGCCCAGACGTGATATCAATGCTATCATCGATAGCATGGCGACGATCATCGTCCGAAAGATCGACGACCGGACCAAAGCCCGATTGCGGATACGCGCGGCCAGCCACGGCCGCTCGATGGAGGAGGAGGCCAGAGAGATTCTGCGCTCGGCATTGGTTTCTTCTCCGCCGGGCGGGAATCTGGCGGAGATGATTCGGCGGCGATTCGCTCCCTTGGGAGGAGTCAACCTGGAGTTGCCGCGAAGAGACCCCGTGCGCGAACCACCGCGATTTGAGGAATGATCATCCTCGACACCAACGTGATATCAGAGCTGATGAAGCCGGAACCCTGCCCGGCGGTGCTGGCCTGGGTTGCAGATCAGCCGGCGACAGAACTCTTCACTACTTCCATCACAGAAGCGGAGATTTTCCTGGGCATCGAGCTCCTGAGCAAAGACCGGCGCCGGGATGCCTTGCTTGCCGCGTCCGAAAAACTGTTCGAAATTGAATTCGCCGGACGCGTGTTCGGGTTCGAAGGCGATGCCGCGTGGGCGTTTTCCAGAATTGCCGCTCATCGCCGCTCGATCGGCCGACCCATCTCGCAGGCCGACGCCCAGATCGCGGCGATTGCGCAGGTCCGCAGGGCAAGGCTCGCAACCCGCAACGCCGGGGACTATGCGGAATGCAGGGTGGACGTCGTGAATCCCTGGGAAAGGCCCTAGCCTCGATCCCCGGCTGTCATCTGGCGGAGGCAAATCAAAGGGATTCGACGTTACCCACCCGCCGCGACTCGACGCCTCGCCTTGACCAGTACTTCGACCGGAGCGGGACCACCGTTCCAGAAATCGAGCCGAATCCGGCCATCTTGCATCTGGCTGACGGTGGCGGGGTGGGAGGTGGCGGTAACATACCATCCGCGGGGAAGAACTACGGCATTTCGGGCGGATTTCAGTGCACTTTCAAAGACCAATTCCTGATCGATTACCCGCAGAGCAGCAGGCTCGGTCACGGTCTCGACGACTCGGATGCGTAAACTCTGACGAGACTGAGAAGCGGGCGGGGAGATGACGACGAAATGTGTGTAGTCGGCGAGGACTTCGCGCAACTCACCCGTGGTCTTCTCTGCTTCGGCCCTCGTCAGCACTTTGGCCTGCAGCTCCTCGCCGGTATCGAGAACATAGGCCGACACGCCGGTCACCTCGGTTTTTCCGTAGAGCCCGTAAGCCATTGTAGTTTCAGGGTCCGTAGTGTAGTCGAAAACTTGTTGGTAAGAGTGAGTTTCGGGCTGCTGCAACAGAAGTACGGTCTGCTGATCGCTGTGTGCCCGTTCTGCCAGCTGCCATGTCCCGGGCCAAGCCTCGGGGGGCGGGCCACTCCGGTGCGTTCGGTCGGCTGACTTGGGTGGAGCTACGGTTTCGGCGCCGCGCCTGGTCTTGACGATGAGCGGCGCCTCAGTCCCACTGCCATTCATGAAACTGACAGAGATACGACCGTCGGGTTCGGTCAGGACCTGGGAGGGTACATTGCAAGCCACGACTTCATATCCCGCGTATAAGATCACTTTGTTGCGTGGAATGCTGAGCTGACGGTTGAAGACGACGGTGTCGCCTTCGCGGTAATAGCTCTTTCGATCCCTGTAGGTCTTTAGAATCAGGAGGCGAGCTTGGCCTTGCGGTGGTACGGGGCGGGCAAGGTGCACCTTGATGTAATCCACATCAGCATCTTCGCCCCTCAGCAGCGGGTCCTTGACCGCTTCCATGCCGCTCACGATTTCAAATTTCAGCGCCTCCCCGGACATCACGTCCCGCACCGACTCATCGCTCGCCACGCTGCCCTTACGAATGGGATTGAAGTAAACCGTTGCCCCGGGGGTGGTCGCGGTCACTTCATAGCGGATGGCAAAACTTGCGCTCTCTGGCGCCAGCAATTCATAGGATGTGTACTCGTCGGTTTCGGTCTGGGTTGCGGGGTTTTCTTGCCCGTGGGTTGCCAGTGGATTGGATAGCATGGCCGCCAACAACCCGATTGAGTAGACCACTGACGTGATCGGCTTCATCGCCAACACTCTATCAGCACTCGGACAGGCGCCTCTTTCGATCTCCATCTTCGCCTCCCACCCTCCTCCCCCCGCATCTAAATATGCTAGGCTTCTACAGATAGCGTCGGCTGACCGGCCTCTGAGGAAACAACCCTTTGATTAACACTGTACTAGGCAAGGTTTTCGGGACCAAGAACGAGCGCGAACTCAAGCGCATGATGCCCCGCGTCGAGGCCATCGATGCCCTTGAACCTGAGATCGAGAAGCTCTCCGACGACCAGCTGCGCGCCAAGACCGACGAGTTCCGCCGCCGCATCCAGGAGCGCCTCGGCCAGATCGCCGACGAGCCCGATGCCGATCCCGACCGGCTCAAGCAGATCGCGGACGAGCGCACTACAGCCATCAACGGGGTGCTCGACGAGATCCTGGTTGAGGCCTTTGCCGTGGTCCGCGAAGCCGGACGCCGCGTCCTCAACATGCGCCACTTCGACGTGCAGCTCATCGGCGGCATGGTGCTCCACCAGGGCAAGATCGCCGAAATGAAGACCGGCGAAGGCAAGACCCTGGTCGCCACCCTTCCTGTCTACTTGAACGCCATGAGTGGTCGCGGCGTGCACGTCGTCACCGTCAACGACTACCTCGCCAAGCGCGACTCCGAGTGGATGGGCCAGCTCTACCGCTTCCTCGGCCTCACCGTGGGCGTCATCGTCCATGACCTCGACGACGACGAGCGCCGCGAAGCCTACGCCGCTGACGTCACCTACGGCACCAACAACGAGTTTGGCTTCGACTACCTGCGCGACAACATGAAGTTCGACCTGCGCGATTGCGTCCAGCGCGTGCACAACTTCGCCATCGTCGACGAGGTCGACTCCATCCTGATTGACGAGGCCCGCACTCCGCTCATCATCTCCGGCGCCAGCGAGGAGTCGACCGACAAGTACGAGCGCGTCAATCGCATCATCCCCAAGCTCGAAAAAGGCGAGGAAATCGACACCGCCCCCGGCGAACCCAAAGAACTTACCGGTGACTACGTGGTCGACGAGAAGCATAAGAGCATCACCGTCACCGACCAGGGCTGGGAAAAAGTCGAAAAGCTGCTGGGCATCGGCAACATCGCTGACCCCGAGAACTGGGAGCTCAAGCACCACGTCGACACCGCGGTTAAAGCACACTCCCTCTATCACCGCGATGTCGAATACGTGGTCAAGGCCAAGGAAGAGAATCCGCGCGAGAAAGAAATCATCATCGTTGACGAGTTCACCGGGCGCATGATGCCCGGCCGCCGCTGGTCCGACGGCTTGCACCAGGCCATCGAAGCCAAAGAAGGCGTCAAGATCGAGCGCGAGAACCAGACACTTGCCACCATCACCTTCCAGAACTACTTTCGCATGTACAAGAAGCTGGCGGGCATGACCGGCACTGCGGAAACCGAAGCCCAGGAATTCGAGAAGATCTATCGCCTCGAAGTCATGGTCATCCCTACCAACAAAACACTGCGCCGCATCGAGAATCCCGACGTCGTCTACCGCACGGAAAAGGAAAAATACTTCGCCGCCTCGGATGAAATCCAGAAGCTCAACGACTCCGGACAGCCGGTGCTGGTGGGCACGACCTCGATCGAGAAATCCGAACGGCTCTCCGAGCTGCTGAAGAAAAAGGGCATCAAGCACGTTGTCCTGAACGCCAAGTACCACGAGCGCGAAGCCGAAATCGTCGCCCAGGCCGGGCGCAAGGACATGGTCACCATCGCCACCAACATGGCAGGCCGCGGCACCGACATCCTGCTCGGGGGTAATCCCGAATTCATGGCCAAGCAGGAGTGCGTGAAGAAGGGAATCGCCCAGCCTCTGCGCGCCGCCCAGGGCAAGGTGCAGGCCGGGGTCGACGACAGCAACAGCAGTGTCTGGTACTACAGCGGCAACGAGTACGTCGTTCCCGCCGCGCAGTGGAACGAAATCTTCAACCGCTATAAGCAGCAGACCGACCAGGAACACGAAGAAGTCATTGCCGCCGGCGGCCTGCACATCTTCGGCACCGAGCGCCACGAGTCCCGCCGCATAGACAACCAGTTGCGCGGACGCGCCGGCCGCCAGGGCGATCCCGGCTCCTCCCGCTTCTACCTTTCCCTGGAAGATGATCTCATGCGCATCTTCGCCAAGGAATGGGTCTCAACCCTGCTACAAAAGCTGGGCATGGAAGAAGGCGTTCCCATCGAGTCACGCCTGATCAGCCGCCGTATCGAGAAGGCCCAGGAGGCCGTCGAAGCCCAGAACTTCGAGGCCCGCAAACACCTGCTGGAGTACGACGACGTGATGAACAAGCAGCGCGAGGCGGTTTATGGCCTGCGCCGCCAGCTGCTCGAAGGCGTCGATCAAAAGGAGCTCATCCTCGAGGATTACGTTGCCGGGATTCTCACCGACAAACTCGACCATCACTGCCCCCCCAAGATGCATGTCGATGACTGGGACATCAAAGGCCTGAAAGATGCCGTCTTCACCAACTTCGGCGTCGATTTCCTTGCCGAGGGCGTGCAGCCCGAGATGCTCAACCGCCCGGAACTGGGCGACGCCATTTTCGCAACCCTCAAGAAACGCTACGACGCCAAGGAAAAGCTCATCGGCCCCGAGGCCATGCGCTACCACGAGCGCATGATCATGCTCAGCGTGCTCGATTCGCAGTGGAAAGACCACCTCCTGAACATGGATCACCTCAAGGAGGGCATCGGCCTGCGTGGCTACGGACAGCACGATCCGCTGGTCGAGTACAAGCGCGAATCCTTCGACATGTTCGAAGCCATGATGCAGCGCTTCCAGGAAGAAACCGTCCGCTATCTCTACCTCATGCAGATTCTTGAGCGCCCGCCCGAGGGCGCCGCGCCACCTCCGGCAGGGCCGGAGGGCCAGGGTGCCGAGGCCGGACTGCGGGTGTCCCGCCTAGGCGGCGCGGGTGACGGCAACGGCCACCGGCCTCCGCGCGGAGTCTCCACCTCGGTGGATGAAATCGAAGAGGCCTTCCAGCGCAAGAAGAAGCGCGAGCTCGAACAGGCGCGCATGGCCGGGTCCGGCGAACGCCAGACCGTGCAACAGGTCGTTCGCTCCGGCGACAAGGTTGGACGCAACGACCCCTGCCCCTGCGGCTCAGGCAAGAAATACAAGAAGTGCCACGGCGCCTGAGCCTGCGTCGTGCCCACAGCATCTCCCGCCACGACCCGCTTGCGGACCCATGTCCAGCCCGCCTGCCGGCCAAACTCGGGGGGCGTACGACTTCGGTCGTGCCGCCACACCGGCAGTAACTGCGCGTTCGCGCCTGAGAAATCCTCCGCCATCCGCCGGGTGTGCGGCGCGCAGCAGTCAAGGCTTCTATTTATATCGCGTTACGATATAATAATGAGTTGACGCGCCGTAAAACTTTGTAAAAACGGCTTCCGCCCGGAATCCGGCCCGCTGAGCCGGCATCTAATGAAGTGAGTACGGAAAGAACCAAGGGGGTTGGCGAAATGGTAGGGCTGCGCCTCGTGCATTTGATCGAAAACCACTCCGACGAGCTGGTCGAGGACTTTCTAAGCGGCATTGCACTCTCGCCGCGTACCCGCGGCCTGCAAAAGGTTCCCCCGGAAGAGCTGCGCGCCCGATTGTATGAAGTGCTCCGCCATTTCAGCGAATGGCTGCTGACCAAAACCGACCGCGACATCGAACAGCGTTACGTGGAGTTGGGGATGCGCCGCGCCCACCAGGGCGTTCCCCTGGCCGACTTCTGCTGGGCGCTGGTCATGGTCAAGGAGAATATCTGGCACTTTCTGAACCGCCAGGCCTTTGCCCACAACCCCGTCGAGCTTTACGGCGAGATGGAGTTCCTGCGCCTGCTCGATCAGTTCTTCGATCGGGCGCTCTACTACGTGGCCCAGGGATATGAGCAGGCTCTGCGCTCCGCGCCGCAAACCAGCGCCGCCCACGCTGCCGACTAGGCGTTCGTCGAAGGCACGGCAGCGCCCGGCGCACGTCTTCCGTTATCGATCGCGTTTCCGGCCCGTCCGAGCCACAACTCAGGCGGGGATGGTCTGTCCCCCCCGCGGAGGGGGCTGGCAAACGGATTCGGATCAGGGCACGGCTTCCGCGGTGCGGCGGCTCAGACAAAAAATGTCTGCCTGAGGTCCTCTGTCCCGCTCCAAGCCTAATTCCAATTCTTCTGATCCGCCCAGATCTCCGCCAACGGCTGCTTCAAACGGCAGACATAGATCGCGTGGTTCTCCTCCGCCATGCCCCAGGGATCGCTATGCATCGCCGCCTCGCGCACCGAATCGCAAATCTTGCCGAGATAGCGCGGACCGTATTGAATGGTGATCACCGTGTCGCCCGTAAATCCCCGCGTGCCCCAGTAGTAGTGGTTCTGATGCCCGCTTAACGCCGTGGGCAATCCATAGCTGGGGCCGAATTGATCAATCGCTCCCGCCTCGCCATAGTTTCCGGCGAGAATCGCCGTTCTGGCTCGCTGTTCGGGGGGCAACGAGTTGTATACCGAAGCCACCTCCTCGACCAGCACCGGCCAGCCGAATTGATCTCCCAGAAACTGCGGCAGCGGTCCGATATGGTTGACCTCGGTCTTGCCGGGTGTCACGTGCAGCTTGTCTTCGTAGGCCACGTAGTCCTGCGGCGACAGCAGGGGTAAAGCCAGCGGCGCCAAGACCGCTCCCGCCGCCGCAATCACCCCGGCAATCGCGGCTTTCGGCCACAGCTTGCCCTGCGTCACGCGGCTCTGCTCCAGCCAGTTCTCTATAGCCACGGCTCCTGCCGCCAGCAGCATCGGGTACGCGGGAGACAAGTAGTAGTTCTTGCCGTGCATCACCATGAATTCCACCAGCAGCGCCAGGTAGATCCAGCCGAGAATCCGGTAGCGTTTCCCCTGTCCCGCCAGAAGGAACCACAACCCGCTCAGCCAGACGGGAAAGGTAATGGGATGCATCATGAAAATCTGCTCGCGCAGGAACGCCAGCGGAGGCAGAACCACGTTCTTGCCGCTCTCTTTCACGTTGCGCAGGTCTTCAAGCGTCGGGAAGTGATGTTGAATCTGCCAGATCAGGTTCGGGAGGAAGATCAGAGCCGCGATCGCTCCCCCGATCCAGATCCACGGCTTGCGCAGTTCGTTCCTTTGCGAGGTCAGCACCAGCCCGATCAGCACCGCCGAGCCGAAAAACAGCGTCGAGTGCTTGTTCATCAGTCCGAGCCCGGCGATGACCCCGAACCAGATCCAGAGCTTCGAGTTTCCCGTCTGAAGGATGCGGATGATTAGGTAGACGCATCCCATCCAGTACCACTTCTCGAAGACGTTCATGGTCATCAGACCGGCCGTGGCCAGATATTCCGGGACGATGACCGCGCACAGTCCGGCCAGTCCCTGGGCGAAGCGCCCGCCGCCGAGACGCCAGGCGATGAGGATGGTGATAGCGACAATTCCCGCTCCCCCGATGGCGGCGATGGTGCGCAGCACGGGCAGTGATCCCCCCAGGGCCAGCGCCAGCCGGGCTACGAACGCGATCATGGGAGCCATGTCCACGTAGCCCCAGGCCAGGTTCCGCCCGCAATCGAGGAAGTAGAGTTCGTCGCGGAAGTAGCCGTAACGCCCGCTCAACAGCACATGCAACAGCAGCACCGCGCCCGTCAAGCCGAAGAAAATTCCCCGGTCGAGCCGCGGTTCGGCCGTGCCGTCGTCAGCAACCGTGTGTCGAACCATCTCTCGGAATGAACTCATTGTCGCCATAGAACCTCCGGGAAAGCGAGCTTATTCTCCGCGCCGGGGGTGTCGGCGACAACGAGGCTGGGACTTTTCTATCGCGTGGGACCGCTTGCGGGCCGGATCCAGGGACAAACGGGCTGGGAATTTTCCCGGGAAGGGCAACACAGCTGGCGCAAGCGTGATCTAACCAAGCGGGCGGCAAAGGCTCCCTGCGGCGTTTGCCGCAGTTCACCGCGACCTCAACGTTGTAAGATCCTGGCTACCGGAAACTTCGATCCTGCGAGGTGCCACATGCGTCCATGGTTCGTCGCGATGTTTCTGACCGTGTTCAGCTGTGTCCTCGTCGGCCAATCCACACCATCCAAGCCGCCAGCTCCCCGGATCTGCGTCGCCGGGGTGGCTAACGCCAGCACGGTCTCCGCGGATCTCGGGCGCCTCGCCGACCGTCTGGTGGCCGGCTTGAAGCGAAATAAATTCGACGCCGTGACCATGGATTCGAGCACCTCCATGAATCATAGGCTCCAGCCGACGCGGGACAACGCCGACGAAGCCGATGCCAAACAGTGCGACTACACCGTGCTCACGCGAATTGTCGAGAATCGCGCCCATCCTGCCGCGCCCCTCACGGCGCGTCCCGGAGCGATCGTCCCCAGCGTCGATGCCGCCGACACCATGGGTGGAAACTCGGGCCCGGTCTACCGCGAGGAAATGGAGATGGACTTCGCGCTGTTCCGCACCTCGCGCGCCGACCCGCTCTTCGATACTTCCATTCTCGAGCGCGCTTCCGCCGGCGTCTCCGATACCTTCCAGAGCGCCATGGATCGCATCGCCAGCCGGGTCACCCACGAAATCAGGAAGAAATGACCGCTGTCGTCGTTCTTGCCTCGGGCTTCGTTCCGGCCTAGAATCGGCAGTCATCTCCACGAGGGTTCTGCTATGCGCCTGCCCGTACTGGTTG
>DATFTE010000035.1:0-21548 GCA_035262225.1 Terriglobales bacterium | reverse complement strand
CATCATGCTGCACGTCGTCACCCACTCGGCGTACCATCGCGGACAGATCGCCGCCGACATGCGCGCTGCCGGAATCACGCCCGCCTATACCGACTTCATTCATGGCGTCCGTCAAGGTTTGGTGAAATGAATGCACCACCGTTAAGGCCGAATTACTTGCGGTTCCTGTTGTTGCAGGTGGTGCTGATTTCCCTGTGGCTCTACGTCGCGATCCTCATTGTGCCCGGTCCCTGGGATTGGGTGCGTCGAGCGGGATTGGTGTTGATGATGGTCGGGGCGGTGCTGTTTTTCACCGCCCGAATTCAGCTGGGGAATTCTTTTGCCCTCCGTGCGCAGGCCCGTGAACTGGTGACCACTGGCCTGTATTCGAAGATTCGCAATCCGATTTATGTCTTTAGCGGGGTCATGGTGGCCGGTTTCCTTATCATGGTGAGAAAGCCATACTGGTTTCTCGTGCTCGCCGTCCTGGCCGTGGCGCAAATCCTGCGTTCCCGGCAGGAGGCGCGCGTTCTCGAAGCCCGGTTCGGCGACCGGTATCGCGAATATCGCAAACATACCTGGTTTTGAGACAATCGATCTCGGATGATCAGACGCCTTCGATTTCTCCTCTTCCTTCCGCTTTGCACAGTCCTGCTGTGGGCATCGAAGACACAATTCGATCCACTCCCGGAGCCGGTGTCGAACAATGCCGTGGCACTGCTCAAAGCAGGGCGGAGCGAACTCCTGTTTTCGCTGATGGGGATCGGGGTCAAAAAGAGCTGGGATTCGATTACGAACTCTGGTTATGCGCTCGACACCTCGAGCGGTGACTGGACACCGCTCAACCCCGTTCCTGGCACCGGCCGAATTGCCGCCGTGGCCGTGGGGGTGCGCGACAGGGTTTTCCTCTTCGGCGGATACGTAGTGGACGCACAAGGCAACGAGACCACCGTGCCCGATGTCAATGTAATGGAGTTGAAGAGCGGGCGCTGGTTCCGCGGCGCCGACATCCCCGTTCCCGTGGACGACGCGGTGGCCGGCGTCTATCGCGAACGCTACATTTACCTGATCGGCGGTTGGTCGAAGAACGACAGCGTGCGCAACGTCCAGGTCTACAATATCGAGAGCGACAAGTGGCAGCAGGCGACTCCCATCCCGGGCACGCCCGTGTTCGGCCACGCCGGAGGACTCGTCGGCGACACCATGGTTTACGTGGACGGCGCCTCCAGGAATCCTGCCGGAGATAAACCGAAGTACATTCCTGTGGACGAGTGCTGGTCTGGCAGGATCGATCGTGACAATCCTTTGAAGATTGCCTGGACCAGGCTCCCCAGCCACCCGGGTTCGGCGCACTATCGCATTGCCGCCGGGGGCTCCGAGAAGGATGAAAAAATCTATTTTTCGGGTGGCACGGACAATCCGTACAACTATAACGGCATCGGGTACGACGGGAGGCCCGCGGAGCCGTCGCCGGAGACGTTTGCCTTTGACCTCCACGACAGTAAGTGGAAGATGATCAACGCCGGTACGCCCGGCCCGACCTCGGATCATCGTGGACTGCTGGTCACGTCCGACAACCTCGTCATTCTGGGCGGAATGGAAAAAGGGCAGATAGTGACCGCCAGAGTGCAAGTGCTTTCAAAGAAACCAGTGAGATAGCGATTCTCCTCGAGGCGAGCCTTCCCGGAACGAAGCAGGCATTGGCCTGCACTTACCTGGGTTGTCTCAAGGCGCAAATCCTTCGTCTCGCCAGTCCGCACCTGAACTGCCAGTAAGCTGCTCGAGGGGACAGTTGGTTAGTTCGTGCCGAAGGTGCCACGACTTTTCGCGTTCCTGAGAGCGTGAATACCGTTTCTGGGCGGCGGGAGGTTAGTTCGCCAGTTCATTGCCGCCGGTGCTCGAGCACCTCAGGGCGCACGGGATTTTGGTCTCAACCCCTCAAAAACGCTTGGCTATGACTTGATACGAAAAATTCTCCTGCAATGCTCCGGGACATTGGCTCAAGCTGCAGCTGAAGAAACTTACGGTGCAGCTGCCTTTGAAGGAATTCTGGTTCGATCCGAGAGTCACGTTGCAGCCTACCGTCGCAAGCTCGGAGAGGTTCCCGGAAGAATCATACACATAGTTTTCGGCCTTGAAGGCATAACTTCCGCTGGTTTTCTGGGTCCACACTCCGGAGTCAATGCTTTCACCGGGTGATGCAGCTGAGTTCGTACCCGCAGTGTCGAATTCGGTCAGAGTACCTCCCGAGTGAAAAGTCATGATCCCGATATAAAGGGGAGTTCCGTTGAGAGAGGCTGACACGTTCCAGGCGCCAACAACGGGGTCCATGCTCTGACCCCAGGCCATTATCGGAAGTAACACCGCCGCGACAGTCACTCGACGCAGTATCTTCACCATGTCTTTCATTTGTGTATCTCCTCCTCGTGGCCGGGGGCTGCCACTGAAAGGCCGAAATCATACTCCAAAAGTCAAACTCGGGGACACGGCAAGAAAGCACGCGGCGAGAAAGGATGAAAAGAACCATCGGAAATAGCGTGCGGATTGAGGTCAAGACTGATGAGGCTGTTTCCACAGCTGGGGTCCGAAATGTGGCTATTAAGAAACTCTGTCTGTCTGGAGTGTCTGGGCCGGAAGTCGCACGCTGTATATTATTGATTCCTATCATAATTCAGCGAAACAAGTGTGTTAGTTCCTTTATACCGCCAATGTCCCGGCCCTCTTTGACTTACCCTAACTCTTGACCTGAGATTCGCTCGAATGATCGGCCACCATCTCTCACTACCGCATCGTTGAGAAACTGGGCGTGGCGGGATGGCTGTGGTCTACAAGGCCGATGACTCCAAGTTAGGCCGCTTTGTCACCTTGAAGTTTCTCCCCGATGAAACCGCAAGTGACGCGCAATCGTTAAGCCGTTTCCGGAGAGAAGCCAGGGCGGCATCCTCATTGAACCATCCGAACGTTTGCACGATTTACGAAATCGATGAGGCTGGAGGCAGACCTTCCTTGCCATGGAATTGCTGGAGGGTCAGAAGCTGCGGCATAGGATCGCCGGCAGGCGCATGGAGATCGAGGCCGTACTCGATCTGGACATCCAGATCGCTGATGGGCTGGACGCCGCCCATTGCAAAGGCATCGTCCACCGGGACATCAAGCCAGGGAACCTGTTAGTCACCAACCGGCATCAGGCAAAGTTTCTCGATTTCGGGCTGGCCAAAGTGGCGCCGACGCCTGTGAAGATTCCCCTGATCAAAACAACCGTCGCATCCGAAGAACGCCTCACGGGTCCCGGCAGTGCGCTGGGTGCAGTCGCTTACATGTCATCGCCGAAACTCTCCGGTTTGCCCCGGAGGACGCCCTCGGTGCGGGCCACTGACAATGCAACACTTAACTCGGCTCAGGGGCACAGGGTCGGGAAGAGGCGAAAGTCCACATTGACAGCGGGTGGCCAACCGCAGTAAGTTTTTCCACGTTGAAACTCAGGTTTGATCCATGACTCGCTGGCGCTGGGCGCTACTAATCTTCGAACTGCTGCTGATCGCCCTGATCCTGGTGTTGCCGCAGGTGGATTTGCCTGACTACACCTTTCATGGCGGAACGGCGCCGGTGGCCGCCAAAGCCCGTTTGTCCTCTGCCTCCTCAGAGGCGCGGGTGAGCATGATTCGACCGTACGTCGTGACGACCAGTATCTTCTTCGAACCCTTGAGCGACAGCCGCCAGGTGCCGGTGCACGTTGCTTCCAGTGCCCGTCTGGCCTTGCTCTGCACTTTCCTCTGCTAGCCGTTCTGCGTCTGTTCTCCGACTGCTTTTACTTTGGCTCAGATTTGCTCCGCGCGGGGCGTGCCTGCTGAACAATGCGGGTCGCGGGGCAACGGGGCAGCCGCACCGGTTGAGGGTGCGCACTGGGATCATCAGCCCGGTCCCAACTGTTGAGCGGCTGCCTCGATTCAGGTTTCCTACAGTGGAGAAGCAGCGGGAACGTGAAGCCCGCCGGCAGATTGTGTTTGAGAACTCATCGCGCTCGCGCCAGAACCAGCGTCACGTCGTCCGGCTGTTCACGCGCTCCGATCCAATCATCCACAGCAGCCGTAATGACCTCGCTGATGCGAGCCAGGGGAAGGTCCCGATTCTCTCGCAGCAACTCGATCAGGCGCTCTTCGCCAAACTCGCCGAAGTCGTTCTCCGGTTCGGTCACGCCGTCGCTGTAGGCGACGAAGATATCTCCGCCGCGCAGTTCCACCCAGCTCTCTTCGTACGACATGTTGTCGAACAGGCCAACCACCGTCCCGCCCACGTCCAGCCGGCGAACGGTTCCATCCTCGCTCATGATGATGGGCGGCAGGTGCCCGCCGTTGCTGTAGGTCAGACGGCGATCGCGCCCGTCGTAGGTTCCGAGAAATAGGGTCGCGTATTTTTCCGGAGGTGTGCTCTCGTACAACTGGTGATTCAGCAGCGCCAGCAGGGCCCCGGGAGAAGCCTCCACACCCTGCAGCGTGGTTCCAATCAAGGCCTGCGACCCCGCGACCGCTCCCACCGCCACCGATTCCCTCAGCATGGGCATGCCCTCCATACTGTAGGCGCGGACGGCGGAATGGATCGTGGCCATCAACAACGCCGCAGAAATCCCCTTGCCGCTGATGTCGCCCACGGCCAGCAGCATGCGATCCGATGTGACCGTCAGAAAGTCATAGTAGTCCCCGCTTACCGTACGCGCGGGGCGGCAGAACCCGTGCACTTCGAGGGACTCCAGTTCGGAAGTTTGCCGCGGGAACAGCTGCTCCTGCACCTCCTGGGCAATCGCCAGCTCGTTTTCCATCCGCTGCTTTTGTTTTTGCTCTTCAATCAGCTCCTCAAGCGATGCGGTCATCGAATTGAACGAATTCGCCAGCTCGGCCAGCTGATCGTTGGACTTCACCGGAATCCGGTGGCTGAAGTCGCCGCGGTTCACGTGCTGGGTGGCATCGTACAGCTGGGCGACCGACTTGGTCACACTCCGCGTCAGTCGCGTGCCGATGTATAGCGCCAGCAGTTCGATGATGGCAAAAAAGATGGCGATAAAGAGCAGGATGTACTCTACCGCCTCGGCGAAATCTCCCAGCGCGCCGAACAGCCTGGCATACAGCCGCGAGGGACGGGTCTGCACCCGCAGCACCGCTCCCGCCTGCTTCTTCTCGCCGCTGTGCCATTCCACCACCGCGAGCGGCGTTCCGAATGTGATCTGCCGGTCGTTCATGCCCGTGGGCGCCGGCAATATTCCCGCGGTGAACGTCGGCCGCAACCCCTCGGTGCCACTCTGTACGTAGGAAGGACCCGGTCCGGTGTGGATCACGACCGATGATGGTGGTCCGGAAGTGTTTTTCTGGGGAATCTCGAAAGTGGTGGCGTACAACGTAATCTCGCCCAGCCCCTCTGCAATCTTCTCCACCAGATCCTGATCCAGCAGCTGGCTGGTGATCACCCGCAGCTTTCCGTTTTTGACCGGCAGGATCGTCGATGCGCGCAGATAAAGATCGGCACCGTCGCGGACGATCTCGCCAAACTGCGGCACCTCCGATCCGGGAAGGGAAAACGGAGGCGTCGCTCCGCACATGGCCAGGGGTTTTTCCGCCAGCCACGCGCAGACCTGATGATGCGCCCAGACCGGGTTGTTCTTTCGCAAACCCTCAAGCGTTTTCGAGACAGGGGCCTGTGTCTGACTGGCTTGCTCAGCCAGTTCGCCGGCGATGCCAGAGTTGACTGCGCTCATGCTGCGCAGCTGGGAGCCGATTTCGGAGGTGACGATGAAATTCGCGAACTGCCCGGAGAACAGGTAGATGGTCGCGCCCGCCATGGCTACCAGCAGCACTACCGGAATCACTCCGATGAACACATAAGTGACAATCAGCCGGTTGCGCAACCGCCAGAGCAGCTTCTGCCTCAACCAGCGGAAGGCGAGAATGGCGAACAGCAGAATGACGACCAGCGATAGAAACGTGACCCATCCGCCCAGACTTGCGCCATAGGAACTCCTGAACGCGGCCAGCGTCTGCTGCGCGAGAAACAGCACCAGGTTCAAGCCGAGCAGGTACCAGGCAACCAGCGCGAGCTTCCCCGAGGGCCACACGCCCTTCTGACTCAGCCAGAACTTCAGGTGTCGATAGGGGACGGGCATAAGGGCTAAGGTAATTATAGATGGGCGGCGGCCATCCCGGGCTCCCGATGCCGGTCAACGGTTCCCCTATTTGTGCGATCTTTGTGCCCGAATCCCGCAGAGACAATTCCTAAATTTCAGGATAGAAGTCGAAAAAGGCCTCCAGGCTGGTCTTCAGCTGTTTCTCGATCTCCTCCTTGCTGCCTTCCAGAACGTGCATGGTCACATGCGCTTCGCGGCCGTTCTTCAGCGTCAAGGTTGCATCGCCCACTTCCGCCACCTCTTCCGCGGGCAGCAGGCGCATTCCGTATACCAGAGTCAAATTCGCCATAGCGGAATTCTACAGGCCATCATTCTCCCGCCGCTGATAGAATTCCCCCTGTGTCCCGAATCATCGTTGTGTTTCTGCTTCTCGCCGCCGCCCGCCTGTCGGGCGCGCAGCAACCGCCTGCCTCCTCCAACCAGCCGCAGGTCAAGGTCAACATGTTGAACGTCTGCGCGCCTTCGGCCGAAGAGCAGCAGGAAATCGCTTCCGCGCTCTCCAAGGTTCCGAAACAACCGCTCTTCGGCCCCGATTTCGAAGTCGCTCGCGGACGCTCCAGCCTCGACGAAAGCGCGAACATCCTCGAGCCCGCTGCCAGCCCGCACCCGAGCAGCGGCTCCGAGAGCGCTCGCTGGGTCCGCATGCGGCGTGAATTTTCCGGGCAGTCGATGTTCTCCACCGTGCAGTACTCGTTCAGCACCGACCCGCAGAACATGGTCGAGACCCTGGTCTTCCGTGTCCGTGATCCCAAAGACCTGTTGGAACTGACCATCGAAGACAGCGCGTCTGCGGTCACGACTCCTGCCGCCATGCTCACCACCGATACGCCCGCCAGCCGCATTAAGCTCGAGCGCTTCGGCAAATCGTCGGTGGTGCTCGCGCGCTGCTACGCAAGCGAGGCCGGCCCCGCCCCCGATCAAAGCGCCTACGAGCCCTTGTTCCGCAGCGCCACCAGCCTGATGGCCAACTACCGTACGATTCTGGGCGCGAAGCACACGGTCCCTGAGGAACTGGCGCGGGTTAGCGGAATTGGCGCGAAACCGAAGCCCAAACCGTAGCGCAGCTGCGTCCCCGGCCCTGTCTGCATCCGAATCGGAAATCTTTAATCTATACTTTGGGCTTTCTACTTTATGGACATTCGCAACGTCGTCATCGTGGGCTCAGGCTGCGCCGGTCATACCGCGGCGCTTTACACCGCGCGCGCCAACTTGAAACCCCTGGTCATCGAGGGCCATGAGCCCGGAGGCCAGTTGTCGCTGACCACCCTGGTTGAGAACTTTCCCGGCTTCCCGGACGGCATTCAGGGCCCCGAGCTCATCGAGAACATGCGCAAGCAGGCCTCGCGCTTTGGCGCCGAATATCACCTCGGCCATGTCACCCGCGCCGACCTGAGCACACCCCCGTTCACACTGCATGTTGGCAAACATCAATTCCATGCGCGTACCCTGATCATCGCCAGCGGTGCCTCAGCCCGCTGGCTTGGCCTCCCCAATGAACAGGCCCTGATCGGTCACGGCGTCTCCTCCTGCGCCACCTGCGATGGCTTCTTTTTTTCGGGAAAGGAAATCGCAGTCATCGGCGGAGGCGATTCAGCGATGGAAGAGGCCATCTTCCTCACCCGCTTCGCCACCAAGGTCACACTCATTCACCGCCGCGATCAATTCCGCGCATCGAAAATCATGCTGGACCGAGCCAGGAGCAATTCCAAAATCGAATTCCTCACCGACACCGTGGTCGATGACGTCCTTGACGTCTCCAAGAAAGAAGTCACCGGGCTTCGCTTGCGCAACATGAAAACTGGCGAAACCTGGGAGATGCCCGCCAGCGCCATGTTCCTCGGCATCGGACACATCCCCAACGCCAAGATCTTCGAGGGCCAACTCGACACCGACCAGGACGGCTATCTGAAAACCAAAGACAGTGTTTTCACCCGCGTCCCCGGCGTCTTCGCCTGCGGCGACGTTCAGGACCGCCGCTACCGCCAGGCTATCACCGCCGCCGGCTCCGGCTGCATGGCCGCTCTCGAGGTTGAAAAGTTCCTGGAAGAGCATCGGGAATGAGTATCGAGTACGGATTAGCGGGTAAGAAATAAAGAAGAGCATGGCCTCACAAGCCCCTCCCCGGGAGGACAGGCTTGCCCGCCCGTTAGCGGTGAAGCGGCAAGAACAAAGGCCACGACGGAAGTGGGAACTGACGGAGCCCCGGCGGGAAAAAAGCATTCACACGCGCACCGTTCAGGGCGGAACCGGAAGACGAACTGACAGCGGAAGCTAACAGCCGAGAGCCAATCATGAACTATCGCCCGCTTGGACCAACCAACCTCAATGTCAGTGAAATCGGATTCGGTTCCTGGGCCATCGGCGGCACCAGCGAAGCCGCCGGCATGCAGTGGGGCTGGGGGGAGACTCCGGAGACCGAAGCGATCGCCGCCGTCCAGCACGCCCGCGATCTGGGCGTCAACTTCTTTGACACCGCCGATGTCTATGGCAATGGCCGCAGCGAAGAAATTCTCGGCAAGGCTCTGGGCTCGGACTGGAACAAGGTCTACGTGGCCTCGAAAGCCGGCAACGTCGTGCGTCACGGCAAGGGCGCCAAAGACTGGAGCCGCGAGCATCTCGTCCACTCCTGCGAGGCCAGCCTCAAGCGCCTGAAAAAGGATGCCATCGACTTGTATCAGCTCCACAATCCCAGCGAATACGACATCCGCCACGCCGACTGGCCGGAAACCATGGAGCATCTCCAGAAACAGGGCAAGATCCGCTGGTACGGCGTCTCCGTCTTCCTTCCGGAAGAAGCCATGGCGGTGCTGGCACGCGGCAAGGGGCAAGTCATCCAGCTGGGATACAACGCGCTCCGCCTCGAGATGGAGCCGCAAGTTCTGCCTCTCGCGCAGAAGAAGAATTTCGGAATCATCGCCCGCGTGCCGCTCTACTACGGCATTCTCGCTGGCAAGTTCAAGCCCGATACGACATTTCCCGCCAACGATCACCGCTCGCACACGCTCCCCCCTGCCATGATGCGTGAGCTGGTGCCCCGCGCCGAGCGCCTGCGCGAACTCGCCGGCATCGCTGCGGAAGACTCCTCCGCCTTCGCCGCCTGGGCGCTGAAATTTGTTCTGGCCAACCCGGCCGTTTCCATCGTCATCCCAGGCGCGCGCAGTCCTCGGCAGGCAGAAAAAAACTGCGCCGCGGCCGAAGGCTCGCCCATCTCTAAGGATCAGGTGGATACCACGCGCAAGTTCTGGCAGGACGATCCCTGGCTGAAAGCTCTGCGCACGGAGCTCTAGTTTTCACCACGAACTGAGAACCGACTATGCAATACGCAAGACTCGGCAACACCGGCTTAATCGTTTCCCGCCTCTCCTTCGGCGTCATGACCTTTGGTTCCGCATCCGGCGACGATTCTCGCGGCTCCGTCTGGAAGATCGCGCAGGATGAAGCCGACAGACTGATGCATCACGCCCTCGACACCGGCATCAACTTCTTCGACACCGCCGACATGTATGCCGCCGGGCAGTCGGAAGAAATGCTCGCCCGGGCGCTCGGCTCTCGTCGCAAAGACGTCGTGATTTCCACCAAGATCGGGTTTCGCTCAGGGGATGCCGTGACCCAGACCGGCGCCTCCTTCCGCTACATTCTGCAGGCAACCGAAGCATCCCTGCGCCGCTTGAAGACCGACTATATTGATCTGCTCTCCATCCACAAGCCCGACCCGTTTACGCCCTTTGAAGAGAGCGCCCGCGCGCTCGACAATCTGGTCACCCGCGGTCTGGTCCGCTATGTCGGCTATTCGAACTTCAACGCCTGGCAGGCTGCGAAGTTTCTCGGTATTCAAAAGCAGCACAACTACTCGCCTTTCGTCGCTGCCCAGATGTATTACTCGCTGGTCGGACGCGACATCGAACACGAAGTGGCGCCCTTCTGTCAGGATGCGGGCATCGCTATTGTTGTCTGGAGCCCGCTGGCGGGAGGATTTCTCACCGGCCGCTATACCCGCCAGGATCCCACCGGCGGCAAAGGACGCCTGGCCTCCTTCGACATGCTTCCCCACGACAAGGAAAAAGGCTACGACCTGATCGAACGCATGCAGGACGTTGGCCAGCGGTACAAAGCCAGCGTCGCCCAGGTGGCCTTGGCGTGGCTCCTGTCAAAGTCATTTGTTACGACGATTCTGGTCGGCGCCAGCCGGCTTTCTCAGCTCGAAAACAACCTGGCTGCCTCGGACCTGGAAATCGCCGCCGAAGATCTGGCCGCGCTTGACGCCCTCACCGAGCCTGCGCCCATTTATCCCAACTGGTTTCAAAAATTGGCGCTCGACTCGACCGCCAGCGACGCCTTGAAGATCGGGCTGCATCCAGCCCCGGCGGAGGTCAAGGCATAGAGCCTCAGGAGATTCTCATGGCCCAGACCCAATCGACCTGTTCTCATGTAAAAGAAATTCGCGAGGTCAAACCTAGCGGCAAAGGCTGCAAAGAGTGCCTGGAGATGGGAGACACCTGGGTCCATCTGCGCGAGTGCCTCATCTGCGGCCACGTCGGTTGCTGCGATTCCTCGAAGAATAAGCACGCCAGCAAGCACTTTCACCAGACCAAGCATCCCATCATGCAATCGTTCGAGCCCGGCGAAGACTGGCGCTGGTGCTTTGTGGACGAAGTTTTCCTGGTGTAGATCGGGCCGGGGACCTCAGACCGCAGACTTCAGAAGTCCGGACTTCGACATGTCAGAAATCCGGCATCCACGGGCCGCCCTATTAGTTCAATGACCATCGTTATCTTCAGGTAACCGGATTGCGCCGTTACCCTCTAGGCATGCGGCGATGGCTTGCGCTGTTTTTGCTGGTTGTCGGCTGGAGCCTTGTCCTCACTCGCCCGGCGCATGGGCAAGAGGAACAGACCGTCTCCAAGCGCAAAGTGGTGAACCGGGTACTTCCGTCGTACCCCGACATCGCCCGCAACATGCACATCAAAGGCGCAGTGCGCATCGAAGCCGTAGTTGCCCCCAACGGCACGCCCAAGTCCACCCAGATTCTTGGTGGCCATCCTTTACTCGCCCAGGCCGCCGACCAGGCAGTCCGCAAGTGGCGCTGGGAGCCCGCTTCCGGTGAGACCAGAGAACTGGTCGAAGTCCGGTTCGATCCTGATAGCCACTAGCGTCCCGGCTGTACCCCTGCACGTGATCCTCGTCTCACCTCAGCTGCTTCCGGTTTGTGATACAAATTTCTGTGAACCTCATGCTTGTGCCCTTCATTCTTTTTTCCATTTTGACTGATGCGTCAGGTTTTCCGTGCTGAGAACGCTCTTTATTTCCCTTTCTGAGAGCCGTTCTCTGCGTGGCATCGCCGAACGTTCCGCCATCGGACAGCGTCTCTCCAGCCGCTTTGTCGCCGGAACCCAGGTCGAAGACGCCCTTCGCGTGACCAGGGCGGTCAACCAGCTGGGACTGGGCGTCTCCATCGACAATTTGGGCGAGAACGTCAGCAATACTGGCGAAGCCCGCGAGAGCGCTCAGCTCTACCACCAGCTGCTTGATCAGATCGCCGCCCGCCAGCTCAACGCCAACATCAGCCTGAAGCTCACCCACATGGGTCTCGACGTGGATGAGAAGCTCGCCCGCGAACAGGTCACCGGTCTGGTAGCCAAGGCCGCCTCCATGAAACCGCAAAACTTCGTGCGCGTTGACATGGAGGGTTCGGCCTACACCGAACGCACTCTCGACTTCGTTCACGAGCTGCATCGCATCCCCGGCAATCAGGGATGCGTCGGTGCCGTCATCCAGTCTTACATGCGGCGCTCGCAAGCGGACGTCGACAAATTGCTCAGCGAACGCATCCGAATCCGCCTCTGCAAAGGGGCCTACAAAGAGCCGGACGACGTTGCTTTTCAGAAAAAATCAGAAGTGGATGAGAACTACATTCGCCTGATGCAGACGCTGATGAAGAGCGGCGTCTACCACGGCCTGGCCACGCACGACGAGAACATCATCCGCGAGGCCCAGGCCTTCGCCACCCGGGAAAAAATCGCCCGCGATGCCTTCGAGTTCCAGATGTTGCACGGTATCCGCCGCGACCTGCAGCAAAGCCTGACGAAAGATGGCTGGAAGGTGCGCGTCTACATCCCGTTCGGCAGCGAATGGTATCCCTACCTGATGCGCCGCCTCGCCGAACGCCCGGCCAATGTCCTGTTCATCGCCAGGAACCTGCTGAGAAGCTAGGCTTTCGGTTCGAGGCTCTGGGGTTGGGACAGGGACCGAGGGCGCTGTTTTCTCTACCGCTGTTTCTGGGGTAGAAACCGAGTTTCGCCTGTCGCCTGGAGCGGCAAGAATCTATGCTGGCGCGGGGGAGACACAGCGAAGAGGCGTCTCTACTGCTCCTCCGGCCCCTCGTTCTCTCGCGGATTTTCGGGCGGCGCCAGCGGCAGCTGCGAGGTCCCCCGGAGCAACTCACGCTCCTGGGGTGAGAACTGGCTGTTGTACCGCTCGGAATTCAATAACTGCTCTCTCTGTTCCGGAGGCGTGAGGCGCAGTTCGCGAATCGCTCCCTGCACCGCCTGTCGCCGCTCGGGCGGAAGCTGTTGCAGCTGCTGGAAGAGTCCCCGCGCCTTTTCCTTCTGTTCGGGAGTCAGGTGCTCCCAGGTCTCCATCCGGTTGAGGATGCGCTCCTGCTGCTGCGGAGGCAGGCTGTTGAAATGTTGCAGCCTCTGCCGCAACTGCTGCTGCCGCTCCGGCGGCAACCTGCGGAACTGCGGGTCGTTTTCCAAAGCTTTTCGCTGTTGTTCGGGAGGAAGGTCCTTGTAGCGGCGCAGCCAATCTCCGGCGTGCGCCCGGTTCTGGTTTTGTTCGCGCCGCGGTTGCTGTGGTGGGCGCCTTTGAGCGGCCGACGGCGCAACGCCTAGCCCCAGGCCGAGAACGGCCATTGCCAACCATGCCGTGATGAAGCCCGTCCGCTTCACCGCCCTCACCTCTCCCCGGCGCCGGAGACGCGGCTTACCCTTCGTCTCTACGCTCGCCATCATGCCGCAAATCACGGATTCGCGGTCACGTCCTGCTGTACCTGTAAATCGTCAAGCACGTCGAAATCGGAATACAAGTCATGATTCTTATCGAGCGCCTGCAAATCCCCCACTGCCGTGCCCGCTTCCACTGTCACCGTCGTCTTGGGTCGGTCGGGTGAGCTCAGCCGCATCACCGTCACGCCGGCCAGCATGATCACCGCAAACGAAACCGCCAGCGCCGGCTTGCGGAACCACTGCATCCAGCCCGCTGGCCGCTGAGACATCTCTTCGCGCAAGCGCGCCTGGAGCCGGGTATCGAAATAGGGAGACGGCTTCGGCGCCTGCCACTCATCGAGCAGCGCCAACGTCTGCCGGAATTCCTCGAGCGTGCGCGCGCACTCCCCACAAGTGCACAGATGTTCCTTCGTCTCGGGCGTGGGCGCCTCGAGGCCTGTGGCCAGGTCCGGCATCAGTTCGCGAATCTCATCGCATTTCATGACTGCTTCCTTTACACAAACGCTTTCAGCTGTGTCCGCAGCGTTTCATACGCCCGGAACAGCAGCGACTTGGTGGCAGACTCACTCAGCTTCAACACCTCGGCAATCTCGCGGTAATCCATCTGCTGATACTTATGCATGATCACCGCCAGCCTCTGCCGTTCAGGCAGGGCTTGCACTCGCTGGCGTATGGCTGCCATCCTCTCCCGTTTTAAAATCTGTTCTTCCGCGGTCGCCGACCCATCGGCAATATCAATGGTTCGTCCTGTCTCTTCATCCGGCTCGTCCAGGCTTGCCATGTTTTCCGGACGCTCGTGCCGCGTGTCGCGCGCATGATTGACCGCCAGGTTGGTCGCGATGCGATACAACCAGGTGGTAAACTTGGCGCTGGCCTCGTAGCTTTCGCGCGAGCGGTATACCCGGAGAAACACCTCCTGCGCCAGATCTTCGGCCGCTGCCGCATTGCGCGCCATGCGGTACATAAAGCTCACCATCGGACGGCGATACTTCTGTACCAGATATGCGAAAGCCGTCTCGTCCCCGGCTTTAACACGCAACATGACTTCAGCATCGTTCGTGCCGCCGGCCGCCACCTCGAGTTCGAGCTCTGGCGTGGAAACTCCCGGCGCCATCGCGAGCAACCCGCGATCCATGGCTACGCTGCTCACATCTGTGGGAACCCCGTCCGGGCCGGAAAGTTGCGCCTCGCTCGGCTCGGCGGGAAGGCCCGAAGTCCCTTGCGATGAAGGGGCTGCGGGAGCTTTGACGAGTTTGCGCTCGGGACCCATTCAGGGATTTAGGGAGACGAGAAGCCCTAGCCTACCACGCCCGCCGCAAGTGGGGAACTGGTTCGTTTCCTATAATATACGGGTCCCTCCTGGCATCGTGCGGAGCGCGGCCGCCGAGCGCGTCGACGAGATTCTCTCGCGCACCTCGCAAGACTTCTCATTACGTCGGTAATCGGCCGGGAAAGGACCGGCAAGCTCAAACTCACCCCGCTGATCCGGGGCTTGACCCGGAAGTGCTAACTGGATGAAACCCGTGATCGTCATCGAGCCCATCGCCGCGCAGAACGTCCTGGTTTTCAAAGCTATCCCGCCTGCGCGCTTTCGAGGACACGGCTTACGACTTCGGTTCCACCTACGCCAGGGAGAGTCAACTCAGCGATCACGACTGGATGGAGCGGGTCCGGCGATGGGACGGGGAAACGGGTATCGGCTTTCTAGCCATGGAAGACGAGAACGCCTGCGGCATCGCCGGCGCCTACCTTGAGCCCGAGGATGCGACCCAGGCCCACCTGGTCTCCATGTGGACCGCTCCCTCGCATCGGCGGCGCGGCGTTGGCCGCCTGTTGTTGGACAAGGTTTTCGCCTGGGCGGGGCGGCGCGGAGCACGCAATCTGTGCCTGCTGGTCACTTCAAACAATCGCGCCGCCATCAGGTTCTACGAATGCCTGGGATTCTCCCGCACCGGGCGCACTGAACCTTACCCCAACGACCCTTCGGTCCTCGAATACCAGACGCGCCGTCCGCTTTACGTTCCACGACCTGCACAGCCGCCACGGCTGGCCTTTCCCCAAAGCGACCCAAACCGCCGGAGTCCCAACCGAGGTGAAAGGAGTTCCTAACGCGCGCAAAATCGAAAACGCCAGACAACAAGGCTTAGTGCGCCGACACCCGATTTGACACCGCCTTCCGCCGGCACAGACAATTCCCCTCCATGCGCAAGCTCTTCTGCCTCTTGGTCCTGTTCATGAGCTCGCTTTATGGATTCTCCCAAAGCCATCCCTACCTGTTCGTCTGGGCGGGCGACGACGCCAAGCAGAGCAACGATTTTCTCGCCGTCCTTGATGCCGATCCCAAGTCTCCTCGCTACGGGCAGGCCGTGGCCTCGGTTGCGGTCCCCGGCCCTACCGGGACCCCGCACCACACAGAACTCGAAATGCCCGCTGACGGATTCCTTCTCGCCGACGCCTTCGAAAGCGGACACACCGTGCTTTTCGACCTGCGCAATCCCCTGCATCCTACCCTCGTCACATCCTTCGGCGATCTCGACGGATACATGCACCCTCACACCTACGTGCGCCTCGCCAATCGCCACGTGCTCGCGACCTTCCAGTATCACGGTGGACACGATCCCAAGTCCGATGGCGGAGGCCTGGTTGAGTTCGAGGAGCGCGGACACCTCCTGCGCTCCTCGAGCGCCATGGACCCGAACGCCAGGAGCGAATTGATCCGCCCCTATAGCCTGGTCGTCGTGCCCGCGCTCGATCGCGTTGTCAGCACGAACTTCTCGATGCATTTCAAGACCGATGGAGACTCGCGGACCCTGCAGGTGTGGCGCTTGTCCGATCTCAAGCTGCTGAAAACGATCATGCTTCCCCAAGGACCGAACCACGCGGGAGAGGCTCCCGGCGAGCCTCGACTCCTCGCCGATGGCAAGACGGTGCTGGTGCACACTTTTCATTGCGGGCTATATCAGTTGGATGGGTTGAGCACCGCCAGTCCCTCGGCGACTCTGGTGAAGACGTTCGACCAGGGCCTCTGCGCCGTCCCTCTGCGTCTTGGGCACTACTGGCTGCAGACGCTGTTCTCCGGGCACGCGCTGGTTGCCTACGATATCTCCGACATCGGACACATCAAGGAAGTTTCGCGTGTTACCTTTGATGACCAGCAGAAGCCGCACTGGATCGCCGCCGACGAGAGCGGCCGCCGCATCGTCCTGAACTCCGGCGAATACGGAGCGCACCGCCTCTATATGGTCAACTTCAACCCCGAGACCGGGGCGCTCGCCCTCGACAAAGACTTCCGCGACGCCGCAAGCAATCAACCCGGCATCAGCTTCGACGGCAAAACCTGGCCCCATGGCTTTCACGGCGACGCCTACCCGCATGGCACAGTGTTCTCAAGGACTGCTGGGCAAACGATAGCCGGGGCAAACTAAGCTTTCCCAGCCGACTTCAGTCGAGTTCCACGACGGCGATCTTGATCGCCTCCAATTTTTCCGGATCGACGACCTTCCCGTCTTTATAGTTTGCGATCCCGGCGTTGGCGATGAAGTAGAAGTTCTTCCCCAGGATGGCGCCGGTCGTTGGGAAGCTGATAAGCGGCGTGCGATATTCCAGAACCTCAGTGGATTTCACTGTCCGCCCATCCCTCCCCAGCCGCCAGCGTGCGACCCGGTACGGACCATTGCCGTATTCGACGCCGACCAGGCTGCCTTCGTGCCAGTAGAGTCCGTCAATACCCGCCAGTGTCGTGTGCTTTCCGGGATCGACCTCGCGTGTGCTGTGATCTTTCAGATCCACCTGGATCACTCCCAGAATGTCGGCCACATAAAGCCAGTTGCCATCGTCAGACAGGGCGATTCCGTTGGGGTACAGCAGCGGACGATGAAAGTGCATGGGTATCAACCGGGCGGATTTCCGCTTCCAGCGATACACCTTGTGCGCCGGCGTATCGGTCACAAAGATCTCCTTGCCATGGTTGATGACGAGATCGTTCAGTTCATGAGGGCCCGGCTCCGGAGGAAGAAAGCGTTCCCGCAACTTTCCCTGACTGTCGAAATGAATCAGCTCGGAGGCGTGCTCATCCCCCGTAGCTACCCACACGCTATGATCCTGGGGATCCACTTTGATTCCGTTGGGTTCGGGCAAGCCGTACAGGTTGGCAGGGACGAAGTCGGAGACCGCACCCATCTCCGTGATGGCAATAACCTTTCTGTGTAACATGCTGCCCAGGTAAAAGACATGACGGCCCGGATCCACAGCCAGCCCTTCGGGGAAAAGATCGTTTTGTGAAATCGTGTAGGCGACCTGTGCCCGGTGGACCGGCAGGTGGTGGGACTCGGCCTGTTCGACCAGCGACTGGAACTCGGGCCTGGAGCGCAGGGACTCGAATTGCGGTGTCTGGCTGGGGTCAAATCCCTCATCAAGCGCCATGCACTCTTTCAGCAGCGCGAGCGATTTGTCCAGCTCTCCGAGTTGCGCGTACCGGCGAGCCACGAAAAACAGAGCTGCTCCACGATCGGCGAGTGCGGGCAACAACGCTTCCACCTCGCGCACCTCGGCCCGCCGCATTTGGCTTTCGGGGGAAGCAGAAGGCGCCTGCTGAGCCAAAGCAGACGGAGCTCCGGCCCGGCAGCACAACAAGAGGCCAATCCCGATTGCGCGCGGCAGGTGTTTGCTCATTACCCACATTAGACGTGTTCCCTGCGCAAATGGCGTGACGCTGCGGCAAATCGACCGCGGTTTACTGCTGGCGCTGCAGGCAGCGCGCTGCGTACAAGAACCCTGCCACCGCGAACACGAGGAATGCGATGGACTCCAAGACAACCAGTTGTGCGTTGCCGATGCCGATCGTGGCCCAGCGCAGGCAGTCAATCTGCCACGTGATGGGGTTTACCCGGGCCGCGGCCCGGAACCATTTGGGCAGCGGCTCCAGGGGATAAAACAGGTTGCTTGCGAACAAAAGCACGAAATAGAGGATCGACGTCACCGTGTTGAAAATATCGTTGCGCCGCGTGCTGAGCGCAAAAATGGAGTAAAGGAAAAACCATCCCGCAGTCCCCACCATCATGAACAGGAACAACAGGGGCATGCGGTCCCAGCGCACATGGATGTCAAACAGCGCGGCCGCGAGCGCCACCGTGATGATGGTCTGCACCAGGCTTACGAGCAGCGTAAACAGCACCTTGCCCAGCATGTAGGCGGAGCGGCTCAGCGGGTAGGTGAGCATCTCGAAGAAAATGCCGTTGTCGCGGTCGAGAAAAAACGACCACGAAGTGTTGGAGGCAATGCCAAAGCTGGCCATCCCCAGCACGCTGGCAAGGAAGAACGTATTGTAGTCCACGCCTTCGCCGACCAGCCGGGAGCCAAGCGTAGCATTCACCCCGACGCCGAAGACAAGCATGTAGCCGAGGGGGTAAAAGACATCCCAGAATATGAAGACCAGGTTGGTGGAGCGGATCTTCGCCTCCCGGTAGACCATGGCGTTGATAGCGGTCATGACTTCACCTCTCCCTGCGTCAGCTCGAGGAAGACATCTTCCAGGCTGGCGCCGTTCACCTCGAGGCGCAGCACTCGCCGGTTTTTCGCCAGCGCCGTGACTACTTCGAGCACCTGCCCTTCAGGGGCCTTGAAGGCGACCTCGAGCGTATTGTTCTCGAAGCGCGTGCGCAGCGTGGGCACAGTCCGCAGCTCGCTTTCGATGCGCTCGGGCATATGGTCGAAGGTCATGGAAACTTCATAAACTTCCTTCGCGAGCAACTTCAGGGCGCTCAGGTCGCCACGGGCCGCTTGGCGACCGCGATCGATGATGAGGATGTCCTGGCACAACTCCTCGGCTTCGCTCAGGATTTGTGTCGTGAGCACGATGGTGCGGCCGCGACGGGCTTCGTTGCGAAGCAGGGCCATGACCTCGCGCTTCAGAAGTGGGTCCATGCCGGTGGAGAATTCGTCCAGGAACAGCACCGGCGTCTCCACCATGAAGGCTTTGGCCACCTGCACCCGGCGACGAAAGCCGCCGCTGAGGTCCTGCACCTTGCGCTCCGCTTCAGCGGTGAAGCGGAAGCATTCCATGACCTGAGCAGCGCGCAGCTGCGCGGTGCGGGTGTCGATCTGGTGAAAGCGCGCGAAAGTGAGGAGGTTGTCGCGGACGCTGAGCAGCAGGTCCACCGCAGTTTCCTGGATGACAGAGACAATGCGCCGACGCACGTCGAGCGGGCGCTTGACCACATCGAACCCCAGCACCGAGGCCGTGCCGCTGGTGGGGCGGCTGAGCGTGGTCAGGATCTTCAGCGTGGTGGATTTCCCGGCGCCGTTCGGTCCCAGTAAGCCGAATATGGTACCGCGGGCGACGCTAAAGCTGAGGCCGTCTACCGCGCGAACCGGGCCGAATGACTTGACGATATTGCGGACTTCGAGAGCGCAGGTCATGTCGGGCTTCCTGTTTCGTGATCAGGTGGTGGGGTGACTGGATGTACGCGCTCGCGCCTGCGCATAACAGAAGGCGCGTCGATTCGGCTGGTTGCCGAAGATCAGAGGATGACGGCGCAGATTCTCATAGCAGTACCTTTCGAGATCCTACGCTGCCTTAAGGAGCAACGTCAATCCGACACAGCTGGGAGGCGAGTCGGACACATGCCCCGAAGAAGCGGAACCTGAAGGGTGGCGTCCTGATTCTTTGCGGGCGACCTTGCTTATCCTGGGCGCACGATAATTTGTCAACCATCGTTCCGCTTCAACCAGGTGTAGGTCCAAACAAGGCAGCGCGTTTTTTGGCTTCCATTTTTCGTTTTTCGCACCCAACTCTCGCTGCCGTAAACCCTCGCGAGTTGATCGCCGAGGCGGTTACACTCTGACATCGGGATGGAGACCGTGAGCGAACGATGATGACTGGAAACGGGGACTCCGGAACCAAGAAGCAGCTGATCTGGGAATGGGCGTTCGTGGTTTTTCTCCTGGGCGCAGGATTTCTCCTGCGCGTGTGGGGGCTCTCCAAGGCACACTTCTGGGACGAGGCAGTGTACCTGCAGAACGCGGAGGTCATTTGCTGCGGTAAGGTCAACTATTCTGAATTAGGGAGCCGTCCTCCGTTACTCTCCCTTTTCTTCGCCCTCACATTCCTGGTTTGGCATCACGTGTACGCGGCTTCGATTGCCATCGCGCTGCTGAATGCGCTCGGACCTGTTTTTCTGTATTTCAGCGGCCGCATGATGGCCGGGCGAGCTGCGGCTGTCCTCGCCTCCCTGTTACTTGCGTTTTCGCCGTATTTTGTTGGCGTCTTTCCCCCTGGCTTTGTCAGCGACGACACCGGCAATAGCCTGCTCTCCGACAGCCCTGCTCTCACGCTGCACGTACTGGCGTTGTGGCTCTTTCTTCGTGCCTTGCACCAACAGACAGGCCTGCGTTTCGCGTGGACTGGGTTCGTTCTCGGACTGGCCGTGCTGATGCGCTTTGCTTCGCTTTCCAGTGCAGGCCTGCTCGCGCTCCTGGTTTTCTTCGCAGATGAATGGTGGAGAGCGGCCCGGGCCTGCGGCTTAGGATTCGCGGCCAGCATCGGGCCCTACTTATGCTGGTCCCGTTTTGGTTACGGCGGATTCCTCGCCACCTTTCAAAGTGGCTGGGAGCACTTCGCTGGTCCGGGAAGGCCCCCCCTCTTCTATCTTGAGAGCTTTGTGCACATGTTTTCGTGGATCACGGTGGTCGGCCTCGTACTCTGGGCGATCGACTGGATACGGCGGGGACGGAGGCACGCAGAGGAAAGCGGCGCTGTCCAGGGCTACTTGGCGGATGAGAAAGGCAGACTGGAAGTGTTTCTTCTGTTCTGGGCGGCGGGCGTGCTGGTCTCTTTCAGCCTGCTCCGCCACAAGGAGCCGCGTTACGTGATGGCGATGGCTGCCCCGGTGTTCCTGCTCGCGGGCATCGGACTGGCCACGGTCCTCCGGAGTTCGAAACGAGCGGGGCGCATCGCCGGGACCGTTCTGCTCACATCCGCGCTCGCTTACACGTTTGCACCTTCGCTCCAGAGATTTGGGTCGCCGTTGATCGATAACGAAGTCTCGGAGGAGATGGAGGTCGCAGACTTTCTGAACAAGCACTTTCGGCGCGACACGGTCCTATATGCAAATTACAACTATCCGCTATTCGCTTACTACACGAACCTGCCGGTTCACCCGATCCTGGCAACTGGTCAGGCCTTGTATGACACGCTTGGCCGCTTGCCCGGCGATGGAATCCTGATCGCCTACAGACCGAACAACGACGTCCAGGAGCCACAACTGAATTGGCTGGATTCAAACCCCCACTTTCATCGTTTCCGGGAATTTCCTTCGCTGGTGCTTTACGAGTACCGAATGCGGGAGACCGACCCGCCCACCTTTTCCTCCGCACCACGATGAAGGTGTTTTGGC
>DATFTE010000034.1:0-23184 GCA_035262225.1 Terriglobales bacterium | reverse complement strand
AACGCTGCTCCGATCGATCCGCACATCGCTGAGAGAGCGCGCGCGACCGTTCGCCGCACTGCCTCCTCGGTCGCGAGCGGTGTCACCAGCGTCGCCGGGTCGAGGCAGCGGGTGAGCGGCGATGCACGCTCCGGCAGAATGCGCTCGACGAATCGCGTGAACCTGTCGATCAGCGGCAGCAAGACCACGACGCCGACGACGTTGTAGGCCGTGTGATAACCGGCCAGGAGCGTCACGCCATCGATGGTCTTCGAGGCACGAACGAGCAGGGGAATGGTGACAGGAAAGAGGACCAGCGCGATCACGGCCGCGACCAGCTTGAACAGGATATAGGCAACGGCCAATCGCTTGGCGGTGCTGCTTGCGCCGATCGCCGCCAGCGCGGAGCTCGTCGCCGTGCCGATGTTCTGCCCGATGATGAGCGCGCAGGCCTGGTCGAGCGCTATAGCTCCCGCGAAGTGCGCGGATAGCGTTACCGCGACGGCGGCGGTCGACGATTGCATCACCGCCGTCATCGCCACTCCAACCACGATCAAGGTCACCGCCCCGAACAAGCTCGACCACCAACTGAGTCCGGGGCCAAAAACGGCGGGGAGGTCGGCCGGGTGCAACCGTTCGGCCAGTCCGCCCATCCCCTGCTGCAGTGTCGTCAGTCCAAACAGCACAAGTGCAAACCCTGCCAGCGCCCCACCCGACGCGGCCAGGCGTCCACGGCCCAGCAGCATGACCAAGGCACCGACGAAGATCATCGGTAATGCGTAGGCCGTCAGCGAGACACGAACACCGATGAGGGCAATGAGCCAGGCTGTTCCCGTTGTGCCGATGTTCGCGCCAAATACGAGGCCCAGGCCCTGAGAAAAGGTGAGCAATCCCGCGCTCACCAGGCCGATGGTCGTCATCGTCGTTGCACTCGACGACTGCACGATAAGGGTAACGAAAGCACCCCAGAACGTGCCCGACAACGGAGTCGCTGCCGCCTTGCTCAGCGTTGTGCGCAGCTTCGAGCCGGCCAATGCCTTGAGGCCGCCGGTCATGACGCTCATGCCGAGAAGGAACAGGCCCACGCCACCGAGAACGGAGATCGTCGTTGACATGCGCGCCTCCAGGACGCATTGACAGCAGGCTATCAATGTACCGCAGCAATAAATTGATGTCAGCCCGGGCGAGACACTCCTGGCCTTGCCGGCGAGCACGGGTTCGGCTGTATTTGCCGGCCCGGCGCTAGGTCTCGCGGACCAGGGCCGCACGCATTGTCGCCAGTTCCTTCTTCTTCTCGGCGTCGACCTTCGGGTATGTGAGATCCAGCTGCTCCACCGCTTCCACAATCGCAGCGGCGACAACCAGCCGTGTAAACCACTTGTTGTCGGCTGGCACCACGAACCAGGGCGCCTCCTTCGATGCGGTGGCGCGAATCGCTTCTTCATATGCGCGCATGTAGTCGCCCCAGAACTTGCGTTCGTGCACGTCCGAAGCAGAGAACTTCCAGTTCTTCTCGGGAGTATCGAGGCGCTTCATAAAGCGTTTCTTCTGTTCCTCGCGCGAAAGCTGCAGGAAGAACTTCAGGATGATCACTCCCTGACGCGTGAGATAGTCCTCGAAGTGCGCGATATCGGCTAACCGCTCGTCCCATATGCGTTTCCCGACAAGCGGCTGTGGCATCTTCTGCCGCCTCAGGATCTCCTTGTGCACGCGCACAATCAGAACTTCCTCGTAATAGGAGCGGTTGAATATTCCGATCCTCCCGCGCTCCGGCAAGTTCCTGGAATACCGCCACATGAAGTCGTGGTTGAGGTCCTCCTGTGAGGGCTGCTTGAAGGAGAAAACCTGAGTGCCCTGCGGATTCACACCTGACATGACGTGCTTGATGGTGCTGTCCTTGCCCGCCGCATCCATCGCCTGGAAGATGAGCAGCAGCGACCAGCGATCCTGGGCGTAAAGCATGTCCTGCTCCTGTGAGAGCCACTCGGTGCCTCGCTGAAGCAGTTCGGCCGCCTCGCCCTTGTTCACCAATCCGCAGGTGTAATCGGGATCATAGTTCTTCAACTGAAAGACCTCGCCTTTTGTGATGCGGAACGGCTGAATATACTTCTGGATGCGGTCGAGGATCTCTTTTCGTGGCATAGAATAACCTCCGTGTGAATCGTTTGCCTTGCTTCTCCGAGAGCTGGGGAGTGATCACGTTACGTTCATCGGTTCCCCAACCCACCGCGAGTTCCACGCACAGACCTGGCCAAGTTGAAGGCCACCTTTAACGAAATCGCAAGCGGTACGACCCGTCGTCGAATCGCGACCTGGTCCAACAGATGATAGGCTTTCAGCTCCCCGTGGCGCTGAAAGCCGAATCCGAGGTGGAATCCCATCAAGCTTAAGCTTGCAAAGCTTGCAATTCTGGTCGGAAGCGCTCTGCCTGTTCTGGCTCAGATCCCCCTCAATGCTCCATAGGGAATGACGTTAGAAAGCAAGGGCAATCTCCAGGTGGCGAATTACGGCAGCAACCAAGTTCCCGTCTACAACCCTCAACTCGTCCAGGTCTCCTCGATCAGTCAGGCTTTGTCTGGTCCGAACCGCCTAGCCCTCGACTCCCTCGGTAACCTCTACGTGTCAAACGCGAGGGACAACGCGATCACTGTTTATGATCCGAACAGGAATCAGATCACCTCCAAAACCATGGCGGACAGGATCGCTCGCCTTCGGGTGTGGCGGTCGATGCATCCGGGAACGTCTTTGTCGCGAACAACGGCAGCAACTGCATCTCCGCTTACACACCGATGGAGTTCTCATCGGAACGCTGAGTCGAGACAATCACCACCGTTTCGTCGCCCCCGGCGCCGTGGCCATCCCCGGCTCTTACATGCATATCGGAACGGGCCTGCGGTTTGCCAAAGCTTGACCAACAGCTACGAGATGGCCCTGTTTTTGAAGGGACACGCGGGGGAAGTTGTGACCTATTTCGGCACGTCCGATGAGGGGCCGACCGGAATCGCGTTCGACTCGGCAGGCAACGTGTACATCGACTATTTCTATACCGGCACTGCTGTGAAATACAGCCCGACAAATCAGGTGTTTATTGACGCTCAATACTGGGAACTTGGTCAAGGCGAGGGTATTGCGGTGGACCAGGAGGGAGACATTCAGGTTGCTCTTGCTTGTAGCTTTAACACGATCAACATATGTGAACCGTCCGGCCAGCTGATCAATAGGCTGCACTGACCGGACGCGAACATCCCAAGTGACACAAAGGCTGACTTTCAAAACTCCGGATCGGCCTCCCGACACGGGGGGCAAGCTACAGTGTTCGCCCTTTTTTTGAGGGGTGATTGCAGGAAAGTCTCAACAGCTATGAAATCCGCAAGACTTCGGTATGTTTCAATAAACGACCCCGGCCAACAGGGCGGTGTGGCCGGGATCGTTGCTTTGAAATGAGAAGGAAACGCGGTTAGCTGGCGATTACTTTCCTTCGTACCAGGCCCGCCAGCCCGATCAATCCCGTCCCCAGCAGGCTCAGTGTTCCCGGCTCCGGCGTTACCACCACACTCATGTTGCCATTGTTGATGCCGATGGATCCGTGGAAAGTTTGCGCGGTCACCACGGAGATGGTGAACGCCTGTCCGGAAACCGTCGGTCCATTGGTGAACGCGCCGCTGATGGTGCCCGACAACGTGTAGTAGTAGAGAGTGGTGCCACCCTGGTTCAGCGTGGTCACCGTCCAGTTGGTGTTTCCGGTAAAGGTGCCCGAGAAGAGCACGCCCGCTGGCAAGCCGCCGGTGCCGTTGGCGGTGATCACGATCGATCCGCCGGGCGCGAACGTCGCGTTGCCGCCCATTCCGCCAGAGACCCGTGCTCCAGTGGTGAAGTTAATCGTTCCTAAGTTGCTCCCGGTAATGGTCCCCCCGCCCATAAATCCGCTGACCGAAGTGAGCGTGGTCCCGATAGGCCCTGTAGTGATGTAGCTGTTGGTCGGTGTGCTCAGCCGTCCACCCGAATAGCCGAAGTCCACTGTGCTGTTGGCGAAGGCGGCCAACGGCAGGCACAGCATCAGGGCTGCGAACAGCAGAGCCTTTAAAGTTGACATCGCGCGCGATCTCCCTTCCTTCTGGTCCGGGGCAGCCCGTGATTGCCGGGGGACAATGCTGGCAGCTCACCCCAATGGTTAATCAGTTGCGCTTGATGCATTTAAGCGTCCATTGAGATTACAGAAGTAATCCACTGATTATGTTACTGATAGTTATTCGAGGCTCCAAACGGCGCTGTGGCACAGTGCAAACCCTTGCACTCCGTTCAGGGAAAAACCTTAGGAAATACGAATGGAGACTTTAGTCTCATGTCAACTCGACTCTCAATGAGAAGGGGAGGAACGAGAGGCTTGAGCCGACAATACCTCGGCATTTGCCAGACCATGACCCAGGTGGCGGTGGATATGGCTGTCTGCTCGGTCGGGCGAAGCCGCGATCCAGGCGCGTGATCGTGGCCGTAGTTCTGACCTAAGCAGCGATCTGGGCGGCTGCGCCGTGCGACTCCCGAGTGGCCCGCTAGGGCAACGTGCCCTTCAACGTATACACATGCCCGTTGAGAGAGGCGTCATATCCTGCGCACCAGACCTGATAGTTCTTGCCTGAGTGCTTGCTGTCGCAAGCGTCCATCTCGGATCCGGTGCTGATGTCGAGCGACCAGGTCTGCCCGCCATCGCTGCTGAAGTACATGCCGCCGACGCCGGTGTAAATGTTCCCGCCCGCTGCCCATCCGATTTGCGGCGTAAGAAAGCGGATCTCGCGAATCGGCCAGGGATCATCGAGCACGCGCCCGCTCCACGTGTTGCCTCCATCGGCGGTGCGATGCAGCCAGCCTTCAACATTGGGAGAGATTTCGCCGCCCCCGACCCAACCCGCTTTGTCGTTGGCAAAGAACACCGGCCCGTCGAACACGGTGTCGATGGAAGGACCGCAGGTCCACGCCGCGCCACCGTTGGTGCTCGAGCAATAGGTGATACCCGAAGCTCGTGCATGCAGATTAGGCAGTAGGCTGAACTCGTTTCCAAACCACCCGCCGTTGGGATCGACAGGCGCGACTTGCGTCCAGTCGGTCGCCGTCTGACCGCCGTCGGTCGTGTAGTGGGCGGCGTCGGGTGCGTCCAGGTCGAGACCGTCCATCACCAGGCCGTCGTTCTTATTGGCAAACCGCACCCGATACGACCACCCTGTGGTAGTCAGGACTGTGTCGTTGGTCCAGGTCGTGCCTCCGTCCTGGCTCCAGCGAATGATGCCCTCGAAGTTCGAGTCGTTAAATCCGGAAATCACAACCTCGTTGGCGCTCAGTGTGGTCACGCCGTACCAGTAGTAGGGAAAACCGAGGTTAAGGATCTCCGTCCAGCTGGCACCTCCGTCAGTGGTCTTCCATACCTGGCCCAGTTCCGCGGCAGCATAGCCGATTTTCGCCGTGGGGAAGGAAATGTCATGAATGACGGCGCCGTTGAGCGTTGCCTGCAATTTCCACGGATTGGTCGTCGTCGAAACCGTGGCGGTGTGACTGACCGCGCCGGCAGGCATCGCACGATCAGCCGCGATCTCCCGGCCCGCTCCCTGCACTGGAATCCGGACGGAAACATGGTGCGTGAGTGGAGCCGACTGCGCCGCCGCCGCAACCGACATCAGAACCAGACTGCCGGCAAGACCCTTCCGCAGAATTGATGTCATGGGGCCCTCCAAGGCGCGCAGGATTATACAACGGAAGGTCGCCACCCGATCCCGTGCCCATTGTTCCCAATCGGCACAGGAGCTGCAGGGGGGCTCACAGCCCCGGCGCAATAAAAGGCGAATCGGTGGTCAGACAGGCGAGCCTGACGGAGACACAATACCTGAGCTCGGGGATCTGCCCCCGCCATTCTTACGAGAACCCGCAACTGTGTCTGCGCCATGGACTCTGAGATCTCCGCCACCTAGTCCACGTGCTCGCCCTCGGTGGCGAAGGAAGTTTCCGGCGGCGGCAGCTTGTCGTCCGCCCGCGCCCAGGCCAGATACAACGCCGGCAGCAGGATCACGCTGATCAGCAATTCCACCATCAGCCCGCCCACCACCACAATCGCGAACGGGCGCTGCGAGTCCGACCCAATATCATGGGACATCGCCGCCGGCAGCAGTCCCAGCGTGGCCACCAGCATGGTCATCATGATCGGCCGCAAGCGCAGGGAAGCACCCTCCTTCACTGCCTCGCGCACCCCCATCCCGCGTGAGCGCAGCTGGTTGATGTATTCCAGCATAATCACTCCGATCTCTACCGATACGCCAATCAATGCCAGAAATCCCAGGCCCGACGAAACCGAGAAGTGCGTACCCGTCACCAGCAGACTGAGAAACCCTCCCAGGGGCGACAAGGCCACCACCGTCAGAATCAGCCCCACCCACTTCCACGAACCGAACGCGGAATACAGAATGAGCGACATCAGCAGCAGCGTGATGGGCACGATGATCGCCAGCCGCCGGTTCGCCCGCTGCTGGCTCTCGTACTCTCCCGTCCAGTCCAGGTGATAGCGCTCGGGCAGCCTCACCTTGCGGTTCACTTCGTCAATCGCCTGCCGCACCGTGCTGCCCAGGTCGCGCCCGCGCACGCTGTACTTGATGGCGATATAGCGCGAGTTACCCTCGCGGTAGATGGTCGATGCCCCGTCATCGAGCGTGATCTTGCACAGCTGGCCGAGCGACACCCGCTCGCCGGAGGGCGCCGGTAGCCGGATGCTGGCGATATCGTCGATGGTGCGCCGAAACGGCTCCTGGTAGCGCAGCGTAAGATCGTAGCGCTGCTCCCCGATCAGAATCTGGCTGATCGCCTTTCCCCCGACCGCAGTCTCGATCGCTTCCTGCAGGTCGGCCACATTGATCCCATAACGGTTCGCCGCGGTGCGGTTGACCGCCAGATTTACATTCGGCTGGCCCCGCACTTGGAACGTGCCCAGGTCCGCCACGCCGGGAATCCTGCTCATCACTTCCTGAATCTCGTCCGCCTTCTCTTCCAGGGTCTTCAGGTCGGTGCCGAAGAGTTTGACCGCCAGTTCACCCTTTACACCGCTTACCGCTTCTTCCACGTTATCGGAAATCGGCTGCGAGAAGTTCCAGTACACGCCAGGAAAGCGCGCCAGGGTCGCGTCCATCGCGGCAATCAGGTCGTCCTTGCTCTTGAACTGGCGCCGCCACCTGGAGCGCGGCAGCAGGTCCACGAAGAATTCCGTGTTATAGAAGCCGCTGGCGTCACTGCCGTCGTCCGGACGCCCCACCTGGCTCACCACGGTGATCACTTCCGGGTACGAAGCCAGCGCCAGCCGTGCCTGTCTGGCCAGCGCGATGCCCGCCGTCGGCCCGGTGCTGGGCGCCAGGGTACCGCGCACCCAGATCGCGCCCTCATCCAGGTGGGGAAGAAATTCCGATCCGATGATGCCGCTGAGCGCGAGAAACAGCATCAGCACCGCCGCCCCCACTCCCAGCCCCAGGGTAATTTTCAAGTGGTCGAAGCACCACTCCAGCACTGCCGCGTACCGCTCCTGGAGAAAACGCAGCACCGGATTCTTCCACTCTTTCACCGTGCCCTTGAACAGGAAGCTACACAGCACGGGAGCGATCACGAGCGCGAACAGCAGCGCGCCCACGAGCGCGAATGCCACCGTCCACGCCATGGGGCGGAACAGCCGTCCTTCCACCCGCTGCAAGGTGAAAATCGGCAGGTACGCGACGATGATGATGATGCGCGCGAAGAACACCGGCTTCTGCACCTCATGGGCGGCCGCCGCGACCGTTTCCATGAACGACTTCTTCTTGTCGGCATATTCGGTGTGGCGGAGAATGTTCTCGACCATCACCACCGAGCCGTCCACCACCATGCCGAAATCCAGGGCTCCCAGGGACAACAGGTTGGCCGGAATCTGGCGCAGGTCCAGCAGAATCGCGGCGAACAGCAGCGAGAAGGGAATGGTAATGGTGACAATCAGCGCGCTGCGCACATTGCCGAGAAACAGGAACAGGACCAGCGTGACCAGCAGCATTCCGTCGGTCAGGTTGCGCAGCACGGTGCGCGTCGTATAACGCACTAGATTGCTGCGGTCGAGGTGCACTACCACCTTCACCCCAACCGGGAGACCGTGATCGTTCAGCTCCGCAATCTTCCGGTGCAGGGCGTCCAGCGTGCTGTCGGCCTCTGCTCCCTTGCGCAGCAGCACGATTCCTTCGACCACGTCGTCATCGTTGATCACGATGCCGTCCTGCTTGCGGATCGCCTTCCCCAGTTGTCCCAGCCGCACTTTTGGCGCCTGCACCACGCTGCCGATATCGGCGATGCGAATAGGGGTTCCGTTCTGCACCTTGATCACGGTGTTGGCGATATCCTCCGTCCCTTGCATCAATCCCACCGCACGCACGTTCAGCGCCTGCTCGCCGCGCTCGACAAATCCACCGCCCGCGTTGGTATTGTTCGCCGCCACTGCCTGTTCCAGTTGCGCCAGCGTCAGGCCGTAGGCAACCAGCTTCCCGGGATCGACCTGCACCTGGTATTCGCGCGTCGGACCGCCAAACGGATTCACCTCCACCACGTTGGGCACCGATTTCAACTGGTTGCGCACGTACCAGTCGTTCAGCGTCTTCAACTCCATCACGTCATACTGCGGATTGTGGCTCTCGAGCGTGTAAAACATGATCTGCCCGGTCGGGCTCGAATCCGGTCCGACGCCGGGATCGACACCCGCCGGCAGCGTCACCTGCTGCAGGCGGTCGAGCACCTCCTGCCGCGCGAAGAATGTGGTCGTGTCGTCGTTATAAATGATGGTGATCACCGACAATCCCGCCAGCGACACCGACCGCAAGTGCGTCATGTGCGCGACGCCGTTCAACTGCACTTCCAGCGGCACCGTGATCTGCTGCTCGATCTCCTCGGCTGCATGTCCCGGCCACTGCGTGATGATCTGGACGTAGATGTCCGCCACATCGGGATACGCTTCGATCGGCAAGCGGTGAAACGACAGGAGGCCCCAGAGGAAGAGAAACAAAGTCAGAGCCAGGACCAGGATGCGATTGCGCAGCGCAAAATCGATCAGGGAACGGATCATCGTGTTTTCGAAGGACTTGCCAAATGGGAACCCGGCCCTGGTCGCGAGACGCGTCTCGAGCCCTGCCGTCTGCAGACGGCGATACGCACGAACGCGGCCACGGCGTAAGTCGTGTCCAGACTGGCTACCTATGTTTTGTTAGGGCTGCGCCCTGAGGACGAGAAGACACCCGCGACCTTCAGCGGGCCCGCGCGCACACGCCCGTGGCAGGAAGCCGTCACGCCCAACGACCGGGGAGCATGTTGTCATTGCCTTCGCGTTGCCGTCAATCGGAATCTTCGCCAGGGAATTGTGCAACCAGCTTCGCGGTGGTGATCGCCTGCCCTACGTGCCGCCCGGTGTGCTCGGCCATGTGTACCAACAATCCGCCCAGGCTCGAAGGCAGAGCTTTCGTCCCGACTCTTCGCGGCTGTTCGAGATCCATGCCCGCAAAAGCCCGGATCCGCTCGGCGCTCGAGTGGAGCGCCCTCTCCAGTTCGGCGAACATCGCCTCGCGCGACACCGCGCAATCCAACTCCGACTGCAGGGCGCTCACCTGTTCCGCATTCAACTCCCGCTGTTCGGCATAGGTCAGCAGGCGGTCCAGGCTGCGCGCGATGTGGCGCAGGTGAAACGCCACCGGCGCCATCCCCAGCGGCCGCGCGCCCAACTGTTCTGCCGAGAGCCCCCCACACCATTTCGTCAGGTCTTCCTGTGCCAGCTCGAGCGCGTGCAACACGGCGCGCAAAACCGCCGGAACTTCCGTCAACGTACCACACAGCCAGGGTTCAGTCATCGTCCCTATCCCGCCCGCGATGCTAGCAGAGAACCACGCCGGGGGGCTCTGGCAACCCCATCCCGCCGCTTCCCATCTCCCTTGACAGGGATTCGGGGCCAAGCCAGACTGAGCTGACTTCGCGGCTCCCTCCCTCTATCCATGTGGGCGGAGATGGTGTCTAAGCAGTCAGGCTTTGAGTTATGGTGAAAGACCGGTCACCGTCGCAAGTCAACCGCCCCTCCGGCGCAAGCTTTCGATTTCCCGTCCGGCTGGCGTTCGCCGGCTTCTTCCTGGCTGCCGCCCTGTTCGCCCAGACCGACCAGGGGCCGTCCACGGCTCAATACCGGCTCAGCGGCTCCGTAGTCAATGCGGTCACCGGGGAACCCGTCCGTCGCGCCCTGGTGCAAATTCAGGGAGAATTCGAACGCTCAGTCCTCACCGACTCCGCCGGACACTTCGAGTTCAATGGCCTGCCGGCGACCCATGTCAACGTCACTGCCCGCAAGCCAGGCTTCTACGGCGACGAGGAACTCGACTCCAACACCACTCCGCCCTCGGCCGTACTCATCGGACCCGACACCGTTCCCGTCACCGTCAAGCTCACTCCCGAAAGCGTTATTTACGGCAAGGTCGAAGCTCCCGATGGCGAACCCATCGAAGACATCCCCGTCCGCGTTATCTCCTCGCGAGTGATCGACGGACGCAAGCGCTGGGAACCCCGCGCCAACGGCATGACGAACGAGGACGGCGAATTCCGTGTTGCCAACCTGCCGCCAGGCGTCTACTACGTCGAAGCCGGGCCGGGAGCGAGTTTCCGCGTGCGCCGCGCCCGCCGCCTTAGCGTCGGAGAAGAGGGATACACCACCGCCTTCTACCCCGGCGCCAGCGATCCCAACGCCGCTAGCCCCATCATCCTCTCCCCCGGCCAGCAGCAGGAGGTGCAGTTCTCCCTCAAGCCGCAACCTGTCTTCAAAGTTTCCGGCATCGTCCGCGGCTATCAACCTGAGATGGGTGTTGACCTCGAGTTCGTGGACAAGATCGGCGAACAGCTAGCCTTGCCCACCCAGTTCGATCCTCAGACCGGGCGCTTCAGCACCAAGATTCCCGCCGGAGACTACACCCTTCATGCCCGTGCCCAGGATGCCCGCCAGCTTGCGACTGCCGACCTGCCGCTCAGCATCACGTCTGACCTGGCCGGACTGCAGGTCATACTTGGTCCCGGCGCCTCGATCCCGGTGGTGGTGGAGAGGGAAACCGCGCCTGAGTCCCGGGGTGCCCACACGGCGGGAAACGGAGGCCCTGTCGCGGTCCACCTGCTTTCGAGCACATCGCCCCTCAGTGCTCTCGATTTCTGGTCCGCGCCCGATCCGCAAGGCGGCCGCGGGCTTGCCATCCATAACGTCGAGCCCGGCAAGTACTCCGTCGAGGTCACCACCGGCGGAGCCTGGTATGTGCAATCCGTCACCTGCGGATCCACCGACCTGCTGCGCGACGAACTGGTGGTTCCCGCCGGCAGCCAGCTGCCTCCAATCGAAGTTGTGCTGCGCACCGACGGCGCCACCCTAAGCGGTACCGTTCAACTCGACGGCAGCGCGCAGCCGGGTTCGGCTATTCTGGTGCCCGATCACGGCTCCGCCGCTCAGGCCAGAATCGCCGCTGCAGGCGAGAGCGGGGAATTTCGCTTTATTCAACTTGCTCCCGGCGACTATCGTCTTCTCGCCTTTGACCGCATCAACGATCTCGAATACCGCGATCCCGAAGTCCTCAACTCTTATCTCTCGCGCGGCGTGCACGTCTCGGTTCAGGCTAACGGACAGTCGAGCACCTCGGTCGAGTTGATCAAGGTGGACAAGTGAAGCCGTTTGCTTATCGCTGGATGAGATACATCGCACTGTCACTTTCCGTGACGGCCATGGCGCAGCAAGCTGCAGCTCCGGCTCGCGCCGGCTTCCGCATCTCGGGCACGGTGGTCAATGCCATCGGAGGCCAGGTGCTGCCCCAGGTGACGGTTACCATCTCCCGCGCCGACAATCCCGAGGAGACCCGCCAAACTACCAGCGATGAGGACGGGCATTTCGCATTTGACCACGTCGTCCCCGGCAAATACGCCATCAGCGGCCAGCGCCGCGGCTTTGCCCAGCAGTCCTATCAGGAGCACGAGTCTTATTCCACCGCCGTGGCCGTGGGCTCGGGTCTGGCCTCCGAGAATCTCGTCTTCCAGCTCAGCCCGGATGCTTCCATCTCCGGCATCGTCACGGACGAACAGAATGAGCCGGTGCGCAGCGGCCGCGCCATGCTGTTCAAGAGCGGATTGCAGGATGGAACCCAGTCCATCCGTCCCTGGGGCCAGCTCTCGCTCGACGACAGCGGCCGCTACCGCTTCGATCACCTCTCTCCCGGCAAGTACTACGTCGCCGTTCAGGCGCGTCCCTGGTATGCCGACTACGCGGAGACTTCTCCGCCGAAGGTGGTAGCTGAGGGCGAAGCTACCGGCGATGAACATCCTGCGCCTGAGCATATCCCCAATGCCGATCTCGACGTCGCCTACGCCCTTACCTTTTACCCCCAAGCGGCCGACGCGAGTGGCGCCGCCATGATTACGCTGGCCCCTGGCGACCGCGCCCGCGCAGACATGGCCCTGACCGCCGTCCCCGCCGTGCACGCGCGTGTCGTCAATCTGGCCGACAACGGCAACGTCGTCTTATTTCAGACGACCTTCGATGGATCCAAGGCTCCGGTCTTCGCCGATACGACGGAAATCGCCCCCGGCACCCTCGAAATCACCGGCGTCGCTCCCGGACACTTCATCCTGAACCTGCAGTCTGCCAACGCCGAGGGTTCCGTCCGCCAGGACCGGGATATCGATCTTGCCGGAGGCGAACAGATCGATGCCCGCCAACGGCTCGCCTCCATCGCTTCCATCAGCGGCCTCGTTCACCTGGAAAACAGCAGGACTCTCCCCGACCGCCTGTTCCTGCGCTTCCGCGATCTGGAATCGGGGGAGACTTTCGGCACGCCGCTCTCCGGCAACGGCGATTTCGAAATTCGTCACGACCTGCAAAAGCCGGCTACGTTCGAAGTTGCCCTGGTCAACCAGGATGGCACGATTGCCGTCAAGGCCATCTCCGCCACCGGCGCTAAAGCTCTCGGCCGCAGCATCTCTCTCACCGCTGGCGCCAGCGCGAAGCTCGATGTCCTGATCTCCCGCAGCCTGGGCCGCATCGAAGGCGTCGTGCTGCGCGACGGCAAGCCGCAATCGCAGTGCATGGTGCTGCTGGTGCCCCAGGACCTCGAGAACAATCGGGTGCTCGTTCGCCGCGATCAAAGCGACAGCGACGGCACCTTCACCCTCGCCAACGTCGTCCCCGGCCGCTACACCGTCCTCGCCATGCAAAACGGATGGAACCTCGAATGGGCCAATCCCGCGGTCCTTAACCCCTATCTCAAAGGCGGCGAAGCCATCGAGATCACCACTGCCCGGACCTACCAGCTCAAACTCAAGGCCCAGTAGTCCCATGCAGGAACCCGCTTCGCGACGCCGTCTGCCCCCGGAGCGAAATGAGTCCGCTTCAGCAGGCGGCATCCCTATCCTTGACCACGCTTCCAGGCGAATGTACCATGGTACATAGATACCATGACCGACCACGAATTCCTCGCCCGTTTCGAAGCCTGCACGCTCGACCCCTTTCACCACCAGGACCACGTCCGCGCGGCTTTCCTCTACCTCCGACGCTATTCCGCGCTTGAAGCGATCGAGCGCTTCTCCGCCGGGCTGCGGAACTTCGCCGCCGCCAAAGGCAAGCCCGGGCTCTACCACGAAACCGTCACCTGGGCGTACTTGTTCCTTATCCGCGAGCGCATGCTGCAAAGGGAAGCCGGCCAATCCTGGGACGAATTCGCCGCCCGCAACCCGGACCTGCTGAACTGGAAGGAGAGCATCCTGAGGAAGTACTACTGCGAGGAAACCTTGGCCTCCGACTTGGCCAGGTCCATGTTCCTGCTTCCCGACAAACTACCCCTCAGGTAGAGATTCGCCACAAGGACAGACGCCTGGGCTGTCCCTCGAGCGAAGCGATGGGGGGAACAGGCCACGAGTCTCCTCTGTCCAGGGGCGAGCGGGATGTGCGAAGGCTCAACCCCGCGCCCACCCCACCTTCGGCGGTGAGCACACTGAATCGAACCACCGGCTTATATAGACCTGGGCATGCGCCTCGCCGCAGAAGTGTCGTGCCGTCGCGCCGTTCGCTCTCGCCAGGTTCCACTTGTGGACCCCGAGCGTCTCGTCTCCGCACTCGATCACGAACCAATGTACCGGGTTGGCTTCAACGATCCCGCAAATCTCGCATTGAAACTCTTTCAATGTGCTCATAATCCGCAAGTGGTCCTTTTCCCCAGTCTGAGAATTATATTCCTTCCGCTACCACGCGCCGCCCGACCAACCGCCGCAGTCCAGACCGGCGCCCCACCGATTCGGGGCCTCCTCATTAGCTAGTCCGAAGGGACAAATGAAGGGCGACAATGCTGCGCCGCAACAGATGCCGTCTCCGCAAGTTTTTTTTGGAAACAATTCACAATTGCCAACTGTCCGGCGTAGGCGTAAAACCAAGCCACACATCCCCTGCGGGAGGGAACCTGTGAAAGATCTCTACGCGGTTCTCGTCCAAAAAGAAGACGATATTCGTCGTGTCCGCCGCGAAATTGAAGCTCTACGCTTCGTAATCCCCCTTCTGGCCGACGACCCCGCTCCGCCCCTGGAACCGCCACGCTCGGCCGCTCTCACCAATAAGTGGCCGCTTGAAATCTCAAGCTCACGCTGACCTCCTCGCTGCCCATGGCGGCGCGCGCGCGAAAAGTCAAAGTTTTGACATCCGGAACCCCTCATTCCGGCCTATAATCCCCTCAATCAAAGGGGCGTCCCATGAAGCATCTTCTCTTTGGAGCCTGCCTCGCCGCTGTTCTTACCCTGTCTGCGTCCGCCCAGAGAGGTACAGGCAAAGGTCCCAGCCGCAACTTCCCCACCGCTCCTCTGCCTCCTGGTACACCTCCCAACAACACCGGGAGCATCTTTCTCAGCGGCAAGGTCATTCTCGATGACGGCACCCCGCTCACCGAACCCGCCGCTGTTCAAACCATCTGCCGCGGCCAGAAACACACCGAGGCTTACACTGACTCGCACGGCAACTTCAGTTTCGAAGTTGGGCGGTCCGCCAACACCAACGCCGCGGGACTGGCCGACGCCGACACTTCCTGGAGCAACCAGGGCGCCGGTCGTCCCCGCACCCTGCAGGATTGCGATCTTCAGGCCGCCCTGGCCGGATTCACCTCCGAAAGCATGCCCCTGAGCACCAAGCTCTCGCTCGGCGAGAGTACCGATGTCGGCAGGCTGGTCCTTCACCGCGTTGGCAAGGTCGAAGGCCTCACCATCAGCGCGACTACTGCGGCTGCTCCCGGACCCGCCCGCAAGGCCTACGAGAAAGGCTGCAAGGAAGAAGCGAAAGATCATTGGGATGAGGCCGAGCAAGCGCTCGCCAAGGCGGTCGACATCTATCCCAAGTACGCCATCGCCTGGTTTGAGCTGGGACGCGTCCAGCAACACAAGAACAACCCCGACGCCGCGCGCAACTCTTTCCAGCAATCCATCGCCGCCGATCCCCAGTACGCCAGCCCCTATCGCCTCCTCGCGCAACTGGCCGCCGTGGCGAAGCAGTGGACCGAAGTCGTCAACATCACGTCCAAGTTGCTCGCCCTCAATCCCGTGAATTTCCCCGACGCCTGGCTTCTGAATGCTCTCGGAAACTACTACCAGCAGAATCTGGAGAACGCCGAGAAAAGCGCGCGGCAGGGAATTCGCGTGGATGACGAGCACCACGCCCCCAGACTCGAACTCCTTCTCGGGGTCGTACTCGCCCGGCGCCAGAAGTACGACGAAGCCGCCGATCACCTTCGCCAATACCTGCAACTGGTTCCCAACGGGGCCGATAGCGAAAACGCCCGCAAGCAACTTGACACCGTCAACCAGCTTGCCTCTGCCAACCGCCCGACCGACAAAAAATAGAATAGGGATAAGAAGAAAATACCGGGGACGGTATCTCGCCGCTATGCAGGCGGCAGGTGTTCGAACTGGGTGAGCCTCGGAAGCTCGCTACTCTCGCCGACCGGACGGGTTCATGGGCCTGGGTGAGGCGCTTTCCCAAAACGGAATCCAGCACACCATAGCAAGTCTGATTATCCACAACACTTTTCCTGTGCAACTCACTGCACACTCTGTTAATATTGCCAGCCCATAAGAACAATCATCGCCAGCAGTTTCGCCAGTTCGGAGGCCGAAGTTCTGGAAGGATAACTGCTCTGGGATGTGGTGGATTCCTCCCCTCACATGCCTTCCCAGGCATAGGTGCAGTCAGAGGAGTGCCTAGTGAGTTCTGTGGCGAGGAGTACCCGCAAGGGGCGGTCGAGTTGGTCTCGGCGCCGCCAGCGGACGCGAATTGCACTGTTTCTTCTTTCATTTCTGGCGATTGCAGGATTTGGCCTGCTGTCGATTTGCTCCCGCAACCCGAATTCCTACGCCCCGGTCTCCGCCTCCGACTGGACTCGCGGTGATGCCAGTACCAACCTCGCCGGCCTCGCCACGCAATCCGCCGTGGGATTTGCGCCCCAGGCGCCCCGCACGGTTTACCCCTACTCGATCGTTCCCGGGGGAGTTCATTCCGCCGACGAACTGAAGCAAGCCGGAATTCATGACCCTCTCATCGCCCGCCACTACACCGGATTCGACTACCAGCACGCGAAAGTGATCGAAGTCCAGGAACCCCGCCTGGTCTACGTCTCCTACCGCTTGCACGACCGTATCTACTGGACTTCCAGGCAGATCCGTCTCCACCGCGGCGAAAAGCTCATCACCGACGGAATCCTGACAGCGCGCACCCGCTGCGGCAACCGGGTGTCTGAAACCGCCCAAAAAGCGGTCTCTCCCGAAGAACCTCCTGCGGAGAAGTTTGATCAGCCGCTCCTTGCCGATGGTGGCACTGCCACCCCGGCTCCGTTTCCGGGAACCTTCGCATCGACCTTGACGGCAGCCCCGGCTTTCGACGGCGCCGGTTCAACGGGACTGCCCGTCACCACCAGCTATCTCTTTGGTCCCGGCGGTTCTACCGGTTTCCCACCCATCTTTCCGCCACCCCTTCCCATCGGCAGCGGCAGTGTCTGCAAGAGTGATCCACAGCGCGTTGAGCGCGACAGGGGCGGCCCGGTCGAAGACCGCACCGAGCGCGATTGCCCCAAGCATCCCGGCCCGGGAAACCCCAAATCGCTTCCGCCGCCCGTCGTCCCCGAGCCCAGCACTGTTCTCCTTTTCGCCACAGGCGCCGCCGGCCTCTATCTGCGCTGCCGAAAGTAGCTCGTGGAGGTCATCACCCATGCAGGGAGACGGCCCCCTCCTCTGTCCACCGAATGCGAGCGATACTCACATAGGGCCGACCCCCCTTCCGCCAGCTTGGGCGAGGCCCCGATCCTTTCCCGCCTGGCGATGGAGGACGGGTGCCCGAGGCCGGTCAGCTCTTAGGCTTAACACCGAAGTTTCCTCGAAATTTCCCCTGACGCTGCTAGAATTCTCCTATCCGAGGTATTCCGTGAACCAGCCGGTTCGAGCCGCGTTGCTTGTGTTCCTGCTGTCCGCCTTGGCTGTTGCCAGGGTCTCCAGCGTGCGCAAGGTCAGCCTGCTTCAGGGCACCCAGGACACGGAACTGGAAATCGCAACCGACGACCTCATCACCCCTAACGTGCAAGTGATCACCGGACCCGACCGCCTGGTCATCGATTTTCCCAACGCCACGCCCGCCAGCACCCTGCGCAACCTGTCCGTCGGAAGCGGTGAGGTCAACGGCGTGCGCGTGGCTCTGTTCTCCGCCGCCCCACCCGTCACCCGCGTAGTGGTCGATCTCAAGATGCCACAGAGCTACCAGGTCTTCCCCTCGCACAAGAGCGTGATTGTGAAGCTGGGTCCGCCGGAAACCGAATTTGAAGTGGTGGATGAAACTCCGCCCTCGCCTCCGGCTCCGCCCGCTCCGCGCCTGCGGATCTCATATCTCAATGACAGGCTGACGATCTGGGCTGAGAAAGCCACGCTCGCCGAGGTGCTCAACGAGATTCACCGCCAGACCGGCGCCGATATTGCGATTCCCTCGGGTGCCGAGCAGGAGCAGGTCGTCGCCAACTACGGACCCGGCCCCGCCGAGCAGGTGATCGCCGCGCTGCTCAACGGCTCGCGCTTCAACTTTGTCACTGTCGGTGATCCGGCGCATCCCGCGAAACTGGCCAGTGTTATCCTCATGCCGCGCACCGGAGGCGTCCCGCAGAGTCCCGCGCCCGTTCCCCAGCGGCAGCCGCCGGCGCAGCCAGCGCCGCAGCCGCGGACCGCGCCACCCCCGCCTCCGCCTCAACCGGTCGAAGCCGACACACCCGATCCGCAGTAACAATGCTCACGTATGTCCGGACGTCCTGGTCTGCGCTCTGAGCGCACCTCGTGCGCGATGCAAGAAGCCCACTACTAACGTCGCCGGAGGGACCAGCGCATCGGGCCACACCGACTGGGCCGACTCTGTCCAATCGTTAGACCAACCAGGAAGCGCACGAGTTTTACCCGTGCCGCCAAGCGCGTCCTCTAAGGATGGCTTCGCCCGCTAAGGTTCGCCTATGGCGGCTGGATCAGCCGCACCGGAACCGAAGTGGCTGCGCCCTGGATCGCCGTCCCCGCAGGTGCGTTCCCGCAACCGGAGACGTTGAGCACCGTCGCATCGATGAGGCCATCGTTGCGGACATTTCTGATGAAAAGCTGGAGGTAGCCGATGATTGTCACCGTGCCACCGTTCGCCGGGACGGTCGTGCCGTCGTACAACGGCACCGAGATCACCGAGTCGCTGGTCTGAATATGGTCGCCTGCACGAATAGAACTGCCCACGAATGGATTGTTATTGCCCGCGATGAACAACGCGGGAGATTGCGTGCTCGTATCGATCGAGTCTTGCCCATTCTGATGGATCAGGCATTGCCCGCCGCTTTCGGCCGCTCCTCCCGGTCCCTTGGGATTCAGTACGTAGTCGACGGTAGCCTGCTGCCCGCAAGCCAGCGTGGTAGCGTTGCAGCACTCCAGATCCGACTGAAATCCGCCCGTGGTCGCCGTGGCACAGCCCGCGCACAGGTGCAACGCGGTGGTGGGAAGATCGATCGGATAGTAGAGGCCCGCTGTCACCTTGGGCGGTGGTGTGCAAGGTTGAATGGTTGAGTTGCAGGCGGCGTTGATCGTTAACTGCTCCAGGATCACGCCGCCCGCCGTGTTCAGGCCGGGGTTGGTTATAGCTCCGGTTGTCGCATCAATGAACGTGGGACCGGATCCGCAGGGCGATCCGGGATTGTTCTTGTTGGTGGGATCGCAGTTGGGCAGGATCATCGGCTTGGCGCAGCGCGGCGCGATGGGAATCACTGAGCCAGTCGTGTTCAGGGTGGCCGAGTTCGAAGGATTGTAAGCCTCGGCGGCCGCCGTGGCGCTCACCGTGGCCAGCCCCTGATTCCAGATGCGGGCAAAAAATATCGGCAGGTTCGGGCGGGTCACCACCACCTTCACCTGCGGATTGATTCCGAAGGCCGCCGGCCCCAGCGCGGAGCAGGACGTCTGACCTCCATTCGGGAAGGTGACAGTCGGGGAAGGCGCCGGCTGTCCGGCGATGAGATTCTGTTGTGCCACCAGCTGCGCTTGCGTCTGCGCCAGAGTTTGCGCGGCTGTGGCCAGGGTGGCGTTGCAGGGATCGGTGGTCAGCCCGGTGTCGACGAGCATCTTCGCGCCGGCCAGCGCTCCGGCATCGGCAGCACGCTGGGCCTCGGCACGAGCCATGTAGAGCGTGACCACGTCAATGGCCAGCGCGGCCATTCCCAGCAGCGTGACGAGCGATGCCGCGACCAGCAGGATGGTCTGTCCCCGCTCACCCTTTCGTCTTTGCCAGGCGTTGGTCACGTAAGCTTCAATCCATGTTGGGCGCGACGGCGTCGGTGGGAATCTGCGTCACCCCGGCATAGCTCGCCCCCGGCACCAAGAATTGGATCACGCTGTTGAAGTGCCACATGAACGGATAGGAAATCGTCACCCTGGTGCAGATCACATCCACCTGCACCGTGTTTACAGTGGTCTTGAAGGAATACGCGCGGTTCACGGTGAGAGTCAGCTGGCCGGGACAGCCTCCGTTGCCCTGGCTCTGTCCAGGAGCGTAGGTCCAGGTCAGAGTCCCCGACAACATCCCGGTGAAAGCGTTCAACCCGCAGTCGTTCAATCCCGCTGCGACCAGGTAGAAATCGACCGCCGAGCGCACGGCATCGATCGAAGGTGGAGCCGTGCCCGACGTACCTCCGTTGCTGGTCAGGTCGGTGGTCGGCAGGCTCGAACCCAGGCGAGCGCCCTCCCGCGCCGACCCGTTCAATTTGAGCTTGTCGTTGAAAGCCTGCCCGAAGTCGAAGATCCCTACTACGAACACCACCAGCAGCGGCATGGCGACGGCGAACTCGACCAGTTGCGACCCTTCATTTTTCCCCAGCCGTCTTCGGCCGCGCACTATTGCTCTCCTTTGGCCAGCACCTGCGTGGGTAGGTAGATCTGCTGCAGATTCAGGGAGGTGAAAGGCAGAAAGAACTGGTAGGGATAGCGAAACGCCACCGAGACCCCACAGGAGCCGGGCGTGGTAGCCACCGGGTTGAGCTGCACGTTGAATTGCACGCACACCTGCGGCTGTCCTGCGGAAATGGAGGCGCAGGGCACGCTGCTCACGCAGCTGGGCGCTCCGCAGCTGCACAGGTTGGGAATAACCTGTTGCACCTGGCTGGGGTCAAGCTTCGAGGCCTGCAGGGCCTGCCCTACCATCATGGCGATGGGGTCGGCGTTCGCGGACTGATCCACGTTGCCGCACAGCGCGCAAGTATTGGTCGCGGCCTGGCGGGCGGCTTCGCGCGCGGCGTGGTTAATGGTGGCGTAGATGTTGAATGCGCGCCCGAACCAGAAGATCCCGAGGAATAGCAGAAACACGATGGGCAAGACCAACGCGGCTTCGGCGATTTGTGAGCCCTGGGCACTGCGCGCGATCTTTTTCAGCCGGCGTTTCATGTCCACTCCCAAATCTGCCGCGCCGCCACCAGCGCCACGGCCACCGTCACCGCCACGCCAAACGGTATCTTCAGCGCCTCCCGGTTGTCGAGTGACACCTCGGGACCCGGCAGGTGAAGACTGACGAGCGATGCCACGATATGCAGCATGTTGCGCGCCGTCTGCCGCACGCGTCCCTTCCAGATGATCAGGCCGAGAGCCATCACTCCCGCCACCAGGAGGGTGATCACGAGAGCGTTCCACAGTTGATTGGGGCCAAGTAACGCGCCCAAGGCTCCTACCAGCTTCCAGTCACCCGCGCCCAGGCTGCGCACCAGCACGAACGGCAGAAGCAATCCCAAACCCAATAAGGCACCCAGCAGGGAACTCTTCGCCCCGCTCCATCCCCCAAGCCACGCATTCGCCGCGACGCCCACTGCCAGCGCCGGAACCGTCAGCCAGTTCGGGATGCGGCGTGAGCGCCAGTCCATCCATCCGGCTACAGCGGCCAATGCCAGGGTGAGTCCAATTATCTCCGGTTTCATGGAAAGGCTGAAGCAAAAAGGGGATCGGGAGCATTTTAGCGGAAGGCGGTTCGCCGGAACCTCGGAAACATTCAAAACCGTCGAGACGCAGCGGAGCTGCGTCTCTTCAGGTTGCTAGGTTGCCGTTGGCTAGCGGCTGGTCAGGCCGTGCATTTGAGTGCGCTCGGCGACGACCTTGCGGGCATTCTCAGCCAGCGCCTTGGCCTGGGGCAGAAGGTCGAGCGCCTTGACCACTTCCGGATCGGTTTCCGCCTTGACCTGCATGCCCACTTCCTGGCCGTAGGCATCGACGAAGATTTCGCTCTTGATGTTGGAGCGGATCCAGTCGTTGTTCTCGAGCAGGTCGCCCTCGGTGTAGGGGATCTTCTCGCTGTCGAGGAACTTGCGGAAGTCCTGCATGACCACGTCATCGGCTTCGAAGCCCTTGCTGGGATGGTGGTTGACCATGTAGTGCTTGGCGAAGTTGAAGAAGGCGTAGTGCTGCAGGAGCGAATCCTGGAAACGGTTGCTCTTGATCGGCGGAATCTTCACGTCGGGAGTGATGCCGCCGCCGCCGTAGACGGTGCGGCCGCTATCGGTCAGCTTGATGTCTTTGTTGCTGGCGTTGTCTTCGCTGCTGCCGTTGTTGTCGCGATTAAAGTAGTAGTCGTAGAGCGAGATGTTCGAGTAGTCACGCTGGATCAGCCGTCCGCTGGGCGTGTAGTACTTGGCGGTGGTGAGCGCCAGACCTGTGTTTTCCGAGAGCGGATAGACGGTCTGCACCAAGCCCTTGCCGAAGGTGATTTCGCCGACGATGAGGCCGCGGTCATGATCCTGAATGGCTCCGGCCACGATTTCCGCCGCCGAAGCCGTGCCACGATTCACCAACACGACCAGGGGAAATTCCTTCCCGCCGTTGCCGTGGGTAGCGACGTAACGCTTCTCCGGTGAGGAGCGGCCATGGTGGGAGACAATCAACTGTCCCTTGCGCAGGAACTTGTCGGCCGTCCCGACCCCTTCGCTGAGCAGGCCGCCGGGGTTCTGCCGCAGGTCGAGGATGAGTCCTTTCAGATCCCCCATTTCATCGAGCGCCTGGCCGACTTCATGCTCGGTGGTCTCGTTGAATCCGGAGATGTGCATGTAGCCGATGCCGGGGCGGAGCATGAAGTGGACATCCACGCTGTAACGGGGAATCTCGTCGCGGACGACGGCAAAATCAATGGGCTTGTCGCTGCCTTCGCGCAGCACGGTGATGTGCACCGTCGTGCCCTTGGGGCCCTTGAGCAGGTCGGCCACATCGGTGGTGCTCATGTTGTCGGTGTTCTTGCCATCGACGGCAATGATGATGTCACCGGGCCGGATACCTGCGCGATAGGCGGGCGTTCCGGCAAAGGGCGCGATGACGATGACCTTGTTATTGCGCGGACCCACGGTCATGCCGACGCCGTAGTACTTGCCGCGCTGGTCTTCGCGCAACAGCGCGTAGGACTTGGGGTCGAAGAAGTTGGAGTGGGGATCGAGCACGTGCAACATCCCCGGGATCGCGCCGTTGTAGATAGCCTTATCCGGATTCACCGGCTCGGCGTAATTCTGCTCGACGACGTCGTAAACCTGGGTGAACTGCTTCAGGCTGTCGCGCACGTCGGAATCGCCGCTGGAGGCTGCGGCCGGGCTCAATCGCTGCCCGAACAGCATGCCA
>DATFTE010000033.1:0-4737 GCA_035262225.1 Terriglobales bacterium | reverse complement strand
AACGTAAAGGGTTTTATCCGCAATGCCTGCGGAAGACAAGGGGAACAAAGCGACTCGGGAAGCATTGCGGATAAAAGCCTGTTGGACTGAACCGCTGTTTACGAGAGCGAAACTAGCGAGTTCTATGGGGATTGTAAAGAGGAATGGCGCCGCGGCCAAAGTGGCGCCGGGAGATTAGGGTTGTGGATTGAGTGAAAGCGGGGGAAGCCCGGCTGAGGCTTGATAAGTTGGGCCGCCGCGAGGGAGCAAAGTGAGGTGGCAGAGTTCGAACATCAGTGCCGTGAGCAGACTGGGACCGAGACCCGACACGGGCCAAAGACCAAGGCAAAGAGATTCGGCGCTGGCCACAGATCATCATGATGAGTCCAGTGGTGGTCCCCGCAGAGAGCCAGGTACGATATCGATAACTGGTAGCTGATGCAGGTTTATCAGGGTGCCAAGGTGACAGGCTGGGCATAGCGCCAGATCGAAGCCGGTGACTTCGAGCATCAACTGGCGCGCAGATTTCCTGGCAGGCGATGATGGCGGCTCAAAGTCTAAGAGTTTTCGGCAGCGGTCGAGCTTGAGTTTGCGCGAGCGGTTGGCGAGAAAGCCAAAGTGACGAATGCGCATGAAGCCATTTGGCAGGACGTGCAGCAGGAAGCGGCGGATGAACTCGTCAGCCCGTAGGGTCATGGTGCGAGTGCAGTCGCCATGCTTTCGGTCTCGGTAAGAGAAGGTAACGCGCGGGCCCTCGGCAGTCTCAGTAACTGCGAGGATGCGATTGTTCGAGAGGGCTACGCGATGAGTGTAACGGCCCAGGTAGTCGAGGACTTTCTCGGGAGACGAGAACGGGCGTTTGGCGTAGACCACCCACTGCTTGGAGCGCAGTGAGCTAACCAGGTTAGAGAAAGTGGTGGGTTCGGCCAGCGCGGCAGTACGGCCTGGGAACTGCAGCTGTTCTTTGAGGGAAGCTTGTTCGAGGAGAGCGAGGAACTTGCCGCGGAAGACCAGCGAGAGCGCCTTGACTGAGAAGAGGAAGTTCTGGCGGGCCGCTATCCATTGCGTGCCATCGAAGGACAGTGCGCCGCCGGGAATGAGGCAGTGCAGATGGAAGTGATCGCGCAATCTCTGGTCCCAGGTGTGCAACACACAGATGAACCCCAGTGAGCCGTGGAGGTGGGTGCGGCCAAACTCGAGCAGGGTTTGCGAGACGGACTTGAACAAGATATCGCAGAGCCTCTTCTTATTCACCAGCATGAGCGGATTGAGTTCGTGCGGCAGAGTGAACACAAGATGGAAGTAGCCCACGGGCAACAGATCGGCTTTGCGGTCCTCGAGCCACTGGGCCTTAGCCAGGGCGCCACACTTGGGACAGTGGCGATTGCGGCAGGAGTTATAAGCGGGTTGCTGATAGCCGCAGGAGTCACATTGCCGGAGGTGTCCGCCGAGTGCGGCGGTGCGGCAGGACTCGATGGCCCGCATGACCTTCAGATGCGCACGGGGCAGCGGGTGCGCCTGGCGATAAGACTCGCCATAGGCACGAAAGATGTCAGCCAGCTCTGGACTGCGCTTACTTCCTGCCGCCTGCTGTTGCTGAGCCGGCGGCATGGTTCCGAGCTGCGCTATGGCGCTGGTTGGCTCTCTGGGGTCGTGAGCAAGTCGAGCAGGTCCTGCGGCGCCACCGGATTTCTGACTTGCAGGTAACGCATGGTGGTAGTGATCGCGTTATGGCCCATCAGCGACTGAATGGTGCGCACATCAAGGCCGGCTTCCAGCAAGTGCGTGGCAAAGCAGTGCCGCAGCGTGTGAATACCGTGACCGTGGGTAATCCCAGCCCGGCGTTTGGCCTCGTAGTAGATCTTCTGCGCCCGGCCGATGGACATTTTGCGCCGGGGATCTCTACTGCTGGGGAAGAGCCAGATGGCGGGCCGGTAGCTTTGCCAATAACGCCGGAGTTCTGCAAGTAGTCGGGGAGAGAGAATGCTGTAACGATCCTTCGCGCCTTTTGCTTGCTCGACGCGAATCATCAGGCGGTGGCTGTCGATGTCTGCCGGCTTCAGATTAACGACCTCGCTGACGCGCAAGCCGGCGGCGTAAGTAGTCATCAGCAGGACGCGGTTCCTGGGAGAACCAGCACACGCAAAGAGCCGCTCGATTTCAGGGCGGCTGAGCAGCACTGGCAGCGTCTTTGGTTTCTTGCGCGACGGGATTGGCAGACTAACCTTCTCCCAACCGAGGACTTCACTGTAGAAGAAGCGAAAGGCCGAGACGGCAACATTACAAGTGCTCCAGGAGAGCGCTCGCTCGACGGTGAGATAAAGGAGGTAGCCTTTGATCTTTTCAAAGTCGAGTTGGTCCGGCGGCGTGCGGTAATACCTGGCCAGTGCTGTGACAGCGGCCAGATAGGATTGTTGGGTTCTGGGCGAGAAACCACGTAGCTTCATCGCCTCCGTCATTTGCTTACGAAGCGTTCCCATAGAGCCTCCTTCAATCAAACAGATTGGAATCGATGCTCTTTCAATGAGCATCGTCGAAAGCATTCTATGGAACTAAAAAAGGCTTAAAGGAACGTGTTGAGGCTCATCCAAGATCTGATCAAGTCGGAATGAGGTCCACCGCGAAGCGGTTTAGTTCAACTACTTATTATCCATCAGAACAGGTAATGCCGCAGATGGCGTTAATATGCGGCTGCGATATTACCCCGGTTTGGGGTAATATGCATCAACTCCTTAGGGAGCCCTACCCAGCTTTAGACACCACGATCACTTTTATGGACGCGTCTGGGCCGAAGCCGCAGCGAAAGCTGCTTGATCAGGTCAGCGATATCGCCCGCTTTCGACACCTTAGCTGGCGCACCGAGCAGGCATATCGTAACTGGATCAAGCGATATATCTTTTTTCACCATAAGACTCATCCACGTGAATTAGACGCCACGGCTGTGCGTTCGTTCCTGACGCACCTGGCGGTAACTGAGCGCGTCTCCGCAGCAACGCAGAATCAGGCATTCAACGCACTGCTATTTCTTTACCGGCACATCCTGAAGATGGAATTTAAGGTCGAGGGCGTCGAGCGGGCGCGCCATTCGCGGAGGCTGCCGGTCGTATTCACGAAAGCAGAGGCCAACGCCATCATCAATCAGCTACGGGGCGATGACCGATTAATTGTGGCCCTGCTTTACGGCGCTGGGTTGCGCATCATGGAAGGAGTGCGGCTGCGCGTAAAGGACATCGATTTCGCACGCAACGAAATTATGGTGCGCGACGGCAAGGGCGAACAGGATCGACTAACCATGCTGCCGCAGCGCCTACGCGATGCATTGAGGCGGCAAATCTCCGTCGTGCAGGAGTTGCACAAAAACGATCTACAGAAAGGTTACGGCGACGTTTATCTACCGTATGCGTTGGAAAGGAAATACCGAAGCGCTCCCAAGGTGTTTCTTTGGCAGTATTTGTTTCCGGCTGACAAGCTGTCCGTCGATCCGCGCTCAGGCAAGATCCGGCGGCATCATGTCAGTGAGCAGCGGGTGCAGCGAGCGGTAAAGACAGCTTTGGGCAAGACTGGGGTGAGAAAGCACGGGACTTGTCATTCATTCAGGCATTCGTTTGCCACGCATCTCCTGGAAGATGGCTATGACATTCGCACAGTACAGGAGTTGCTGGGCCATAAAGACGTGCGGACGACGATGATCTATACGCATGTGTTGAATAAGGGTGGACGCGGAGTAAGAAGTCCGCTGGATGGGTGAAGGAGTCAGAACCGTGGGCAGAAATCCGCAAACCTAGCCAGGGATGGCTATTTCGCGCTTTCAGCGCGATGAATACTCTTACAAAGATCCAGGGGCGTGGTCCCGATGAATTGGGACTCGGGCCCCTGGTTGTTGAATGTCAGGCGGTGGGTGGGAATGAGCCCTCCCTGACGGTCGGGCTACTGCCCCGGGGTGCTGTCCCGGGGTACTGCCCCGACTGGCTCTGCCCCGACTGGCTCTGCTCCGACTGGCTTCTGCCCCGGGCTACGGTCCCGGGGGCGGCGTGGTCGCGGGTGGCGGTTCGGGTTTGGCCCTTCTCGGCGCCCGTTCGAGGTGACTGGCGGCGGTCCATTCAGCCAGCTTGCCGGGATTGCCGGCGTAGCGAATGCGGACCGGGCCGTCCAGTTGGCGCACCGCCGCCAGGCACGAGTCACGCGCCTCGTCCAGTTCGGCGCGCGCCGCAATGTGGTCGCCCCTGGAATTTGCCTGTTCCGCCACCGCCGCTTGCAGCGCAGATTTGTCGGCTGCAAGATCTTCGAGAAAATCTGAGGGCAACTCGTGCGCAATGAGCTGTGTCTTCAGCGGCGCAGCTTGCGCGACATAAACGTCTGTTAATTGCAACAGCCGCTCATCGTCATTCTGCGGCGGCCGGGGAAACTGGTCCAGGACTCCCATGGCCCGCGCCGCGCTGCGAATCAACTCGAGATCTCTGGTTAACTCTTCGCGGGTATCGGAACGCTCCTGCGTTCCCTGCCTGGCGTCACTCAGGCCCGTGCCATGAGCCGCGGCCTGCTGTTCGAAGGTGGTAATGCCGTCTTGCAGGTTGGTGTAGTACTGATGAGCGGCGCCGCCCGCCGTAAAGTCGTTGATGGACTGCGCCATGAACTCGCGCGAGCGGATGAACATCTGATGTGCACGATTGTCATTATCATTCATTGAGGTATCCTCCCGGGGGCCGAGTTGGGTTGAATGGTTCACTTCGCGATCGTGGAAGATCGTGAGGTGATCTG
>DATFTE010000032.1:0-62253 GCA_035262225.1 Terriglobales bacterium | reverse complement strand
GCCGGGGGCTCAGCAGGCCACTTTCCCGGGAGTAAACCAAAGGTAAACCTTAAGCCTTTCCTTTTTCCTAACCTACCGCTCTATCTCAGTGTAAGCCAAGCTGGGCAAGGGTTTTATGGTGGGCAGTGCAGGACTCGAACCTGCGACCTCCTGCTTGTAAGGCAGGCGCTCTAACCAGCTGAGCTAACCGCCCATCCTTGGCAACTTCCATTATTCCACAATAACTCGCCTCTTGACCTGAACGTCCGACAGCACGGATCCTTTGGAGCAGTTTGGCGCCACATTTGTCAGCGTAGCAAAACACCTGCGCACGATCGGATCCTGCAGGGTTAACGCCCTCCAGTCGTGTGGAAAGACGGGACCACTCCGGCAAGAAGGCTGGCAGAGACAGCGGAAAGACTTGCATTAAGCGGTAATATGTCTGCGCCCTCGTGTCCCCAGTTTGACGTGGGTGACTATTTTGTTACAGTGACTCTCACATTGTTTCGGACATGACGTTCAGGCCCGTTTTGGCCAAACGATCCCATAAGGATGAACCGATGGCTGGTGCACGCGTTACACGGAGTGGAACCGCAGCGGCAGCAAGCGAGAGGCCCCCGGTCGGGCTTCGGGAGCGCAAGAAGGCCCGCTTACGACAGCAGATTATCGATACATCCATCAAACTGTTTCGCAAGTATGGCTACGAAAGCACCCGGATTGATGACATTGCGCAAGCGCTGGAAATCAGCCAGCCTACCTTCTTCCGCTACTTTCCCAGCAAGGATGCGGTCTTGCGCCAGGTGGGAGAACGCGGCTATGCGTGCATCCGCGAGCGGCTGTATTCGGAACTGTCGAACGACGCCACAACCGGAGAGCGTCTTCGGCGCCTGTACCTGAGCATGGCGCGCGAGGTAGAAACTGATCGGCAACTGTGGCAAGCCGTCGTCTTGTCGGGCGCCATGGATCCGGTGCGATCGGCTGACCTGCGCGAGCCTGAGGAAGCTGTCGCCAGGCTGCTGCGGGAGATTCTCACCCAGGGACAGAAGCGGAACGAAGTGATACGCGATTTTCCGGTCCTGCACATGGCGCAGTTCATGGAAGGACTTTACAACACCGTTGTGCGGCAGTGGGCGGTGGATCTGACCGGGCCGCACAAGCTCACCGACAGGGTGCAAAACGCTGTCGAACTTTTCTTGCGCGGCATTCAACCGTAACCTTCCCCGGAGCTGGCGGCAACGCCTCTTTGCTGGAGGGTTCACGCACGGTGTAGGGAACGTCAATGAAGGCTGCGGTGCTGCACGAATTCAAGAAGCCATTAGCGATCGAGGAAGTCGCTCAGCCCCAACTCACGGCTGACGATGTCCTGATCGGGGTGGAGGTCTGTGGTGTTTGCCATTCCGATCTGCACCTGGCCGACGGCGATTGGACCCAACTGTCGCGCATCGTAAAGAAGCCGCTGATTCTGGGACATGAAATCGTGGGCCGTGTGGTGACCCGTGGCACCGCCGTGCGGAGTATCGAGATTGGAGACCGGGTCGGCGTGCCCTGGCTGCAGTGGACCTGCGGGGAATGCGAGTTTTGCCGAGAGGGTAACGAAAATCTGTGTGTCAAACAACGCATCACGGGAGTCACGGTGGATGGCGGGTACGCGGAGTACACGAAAGCTCCCGCCAGCCACGTTGTAAAAATCCCTGAGGGGCTGCCATCCGAACAGGCAGCGCCTTTGCTTTGTGCAGGGGTCACGGTTCATCGCGCCCTTAAGCACGCCAGGATTCGCGCCGGGCAGCGGTTGGCAGTCTTCGGGGTAGGTGGGCTTGGCCACCTCGCAGTCCAAATTGGGCGGGCAGCGGGAGCGGAAGTGACCGCGATCGACGTGTCCGACGAAAAACTCGCGCTCGCCCGGTCCCTGGGTGCCGCCCGAACGCTGAACGCCACAAAGTGCGATGTAGTGAAAGAGATCCGTTCGTCAGGCCGAGTGCACGCCGCCCTCGTCAGTTCGGCGACCAGGAGTGCCTACGATATGGCCTTCTATTGTGTGCGGCCAACGGGAACACTGCTGGCCGTAGGCCTGCCCGCCCAGGACATTTCCTTCCCACCAGTCCTAATGGCGGCAAGTGAAATTCAAATCAAGGCATCCAGTGTTGGTACGCGGGAAGATCTGCGTGAGATTCTGGCGATGGGCGCCGCTCGAACCGTTCACTGCCAGGTCACGATCCGACCTTTGGCCGAGGTCGCTCAGGTTCTGGAGGAATTCAGCCGCGGCCAAATCTGTGGCCGGGCGGTGTTGCGCATGCGGTAATCGTTCGGGGGGCCGCAGCGGACCGGCCCCACAAGTCGTGGATTTGCCGGGTGAGTGCATTGACGTTAGCGACTTTAATATGATATCAACTGTCACTTTTATACAGCCCGGCTGTGCATCGCGAGGTTGATTACGGAGTGAATGTCAAGGCACTCTTCGATCTGACTGGCCGGGTTGCCATCGTCTCCGGCGGTTCCATGGGGCTGGGCCAGCAGATGGCCGATGGTCTGGCGGAGATGGGAGCGAACCTGGTGCTCTGCGCCCGCAAGATTGACCGCTGCGAGGCTGCGGCAGAACAGCTGCGCAGTCGTGGTGTACAGACGCTGGCCGTGGCCTGTGACGTTAAAGATCGCACGGCGATTCAGGCGGTAGTGGATGCGACGCTCGCGAAGTTCGGCCGCGTCGATATTCTGGTTAACAACGCCGGAGCCTCCTGGGGTGCTCCGGTAGAAGAAATGACACTCGCCCAGTGGGACAAGGTTCTCTCCACCAACCTGACTGGAACCTTCCTGTTTTGCCAGGCGGTGGGCAAGGCGATGACCGCCCAGAGATCCGGCAAGGTTATCAATATCGCCTCGATCGCGGGTTTGGGCGGAGCATCAGCAGAGTTGCAGGCCATCGGGTACCACGCGAGCAAAGGTGGTGTAATCGCATTCACCAAAGACCTGGCCTGCAAATGGGCACAGCATGACATCCAGGTGAATGCCATCGCTCCGGGATGGTTCCCAACCCACATGTCGCAGTGGATCATCGAGCACCGAAAAGACTCGTTGCTGGCGAAGATCCCCGCGGCCCGCTTTGGCAGTGATCACGACTTGAAGGGTGCCGTGGTATTTCTGGCCTCGGCTGCCTCCGCGTACGTGACCGGGCACGTCCTGGTCGTCGATGGCGGTCAAACCGCCTGGTAGCAACAGTTTTGTATGAACATTCCCCTCACGCCGGTCCGCTTCCTCCGCTATTCCGCACAGCAGTTTCCGCGAAAAACGGCGGTGGTGTGTCAGGACCAGCGGTTTACCTATGCTGAGTTCGGTGATCGGGTCTGGCGCCTGGCCGGTGCGTTGCGTGCCGCCGGACTGAGGCCCGGTGATCGAGTCGCGTTTCTCAGCCTCAACTGCCATCGCTTGCTTGAAGCTTATTTCGGTGTTCTCGAAGCCGGCTGCGTTTTGCTTCCCCTCAATATTCGTCTGGCAGGCCCGGAACTTGCTTTTATTCTGAATGACTCCGGCGCGAGGGCGCTCTTCCTCGAGCAGGAATTTGTTGGTCTCGTCGATACCTTTCGGAACGACTTGCGAACTGCGGGCGCGCTTCACCAGCTTGATGGGACGCCGCAAGCGGAGTGGCTATCGGCCACCACATATGAGGGGATGCAGGCCTCGCCGCCCTATTGTAAAGACGTCATGGAGTTCGACGAAGACTCCGTGGCCGAGATGTTCTACACCAGTGGGACCAGCGCCGCGCCCAAGGGCGTGATGCTTACGCATCGCAACGTATACCTGCACGCCATGAACATGGCCGTGCACCACCACACCCGTTTTGAGCACGTGCAGTTGCACACCATCCCTCTGTTTCACGCCAACGGCTGGGGCGCGGCCCACACCATCACCTTCATGGGCGGGACCCACGTAATGCTTCCCCGCTTCGTGCCGGAAGAAGTGTTCCGGCTGGTGGAGCGGGAGCGTGTGGGCTCGCTAAGCCTGGTGCCGATCATGGCCAGTGCGCTGTTGAACTGCCCCACGCGCTCCAGGTACGACCTGAGCAGCGTCGAGTGGATCACCATCGGAGGTGCGGCATCGTCTCCGGCCTTGATCCGGGACGTCGAGCAGAAGATCGGGTGCCGATGCTACTCGGGATATGGGCTGACGGAGTGCTCGCCCGGGCTGGCCAGCGCCGAACTGAAACCCGACATGCCGTGTGCGCCCGAAGAGCGATACGCCGTCCAATCCATGACCGGCTTTGCCTACCCGGGTTGCGAAGTTCGAGTGGTCGACGCAGCCGACAAGGATGTTCCGCTCGACGGGACGACGATGGGAGAAATCATCGCCCGCAGCGACGGAGTGATGACCGGATACTGGCAGCAGCCTGAAGCTACGGCCGACGCTTTGCGCGACGGCTGGTTTCGCACAGGCGACATGGCGGTGGTCGAGGAGAACGGATACATCCGAATCGTCGATCGAAAGAAGGACACGATTGTGAGCGGGGGAGAAAACATTTCCTCACTTGACGTGGAGAAGACGCTCCTCGCCCACCCTGACGTTTACGAAGCCGCGGTAATTCCAGCCACAGATGAAAAATGGGGTGAGGTGCCGAAGGCGGTGGTGGTCGTGAAACCCGGGTCGAACTTGGGCGAGCAGGAGCTGATCGAGTTCTGCCGTTCACGAATGGCCCACTACAAGTGCCCACGAGCGGTGGTGTTTTGCGAGAGTCTGCCGAAGACGGCGACGGGCAAGGTTTTGAAAAGGGTGCTTCGTGAACGGTATCAGGTCGAGTCATCCCACGCCCGTTCCGACGGGTGACGAATTCAAAAGACAAGCGGATTCGCTCCCCGCCGGCAGGCCGGGAGTTGCTCCGAGAAGGCCATATGACGAACCTCGTGAGAATCAGTACGAGTGACGACATCGCGGTCATCACCATCGACAATCCTCCCGTGAACGCGTTAAGTCCGGGCGTCCCGGAGGGGATCCTGGCGGCGATCGATCAGATGAACCAGGATCCGGCGGTCAAAGCCGCGGTGGTGATCGGCGCCGGCCGCACGTTTGTGGCGGGTGCGGACATCCGGGAGTTCGGCAAGATGACGTCGGGCGCCAGAAGCCGCGGGAGCTTGCTGCCATTGCTCCTTCGCATTGAGGACAGCAGAAAGCCGGTGGTGATGGCGATTCATGGAACGGCGTTTGGAGGGGGGCTGGAACTGGCGATGGCCGGCCACTATCGAGTCGCCTCACCTGCCACGCAGGTGGGCCAGCCAGAAGTGAAACTAGGCATTATTCCGGGAGCCGGTGGGACGCAACGACTGCCGCGGCTTGTTGGTGTCGCCAAGGCAGTGGAGATGTGTGCCGGGGGTAAACCAATCTCCGGGCGCGAGGCTGCCGCTGTTGGGCTGATCGATCAATTGATTGAGGGCGATCTCACCACCGGGGCGGTGGCTTTCGCGCGTGGAATCGCCGACAGACCTGTGCGCAAGACGCGAGACCGGACTGAGAAATTAAGCCCATCCGCGGAGTCGGCTGCGATCTTTGCCTCCGCGCGCGACACCGTTCGCAAAAAACAGCGCGGGATGATGGCTCCCCTGGCAGCCATCGATGCCGTCGAGGCCGCGACCAGATTGTCGTTTGACGAAGGCTGCCAGGCAGAAGCGGGGCTGTTCAACGAATGCCTTTTCTCCGATCAGTCGAAGGCACTTATTCACGTCTTCTTCAGCGAGCGCGAGGTGGCGAAGATTCCTGACATTCCCAAAGAAACGCCCGTGCTCCCGGTCAACCGCGTAGCCATTGTGGGTTCCGGAACCATGGGCGGCGGCATTGCGATGGTGTTCGCCAACGCGGGCATCCCGGTGGTGCTGAAGGATGTGGACCAGGCAGCACTCGATCTGGGCACGAACAAAATCAGGAAGAACTATGCCACTTCCGTCGAGCGTGGACGTTTCACTCCGGCGTACATGGACGAACGTCTGCAATTGATCAAGCCTGTGCTCTCTTACGACGAGTTCTCCAACGTGGACATGGTGGTGGAGGCGGTGTTCGAAGGTATGGAGCTCAAAAAAGCGGTGTTCGCCGAGTTGGACCATGCCTGCCGACCAGGAGCGATTCTCGCGACAAACACTTCCACCCTCAATATCGACGAGATCGCCGAGGCAACCTCACGCCCGGAGGCGGTGATCGGGACCCATTTTTTCAGTCCTGCGAACGTGATGCGCCTGCTCGAGATTGTGCGGGGAAAGAAGTCGAGCAGGGAAATAATCGCTACTTGTATGCAGCTGTCGAAGAAGGTCGGCAAGATCGGAGTTCTGGTTGGGAACTGCCGCGGTTTTGTCGGCAACCGAATGTTCGGTCCATACCGGCGCGAAGCACAGTTTCTGGTTGAGGAAGGCGCGGAAGCGGCGGCGGTCGATGAGGCACTCGTCGAATTCGGAAATGCCATGGGGCCGCTCGCGACTGGTGATCTGGCGGGCCTCGACGTGGGCTGGCGCATTCGCAAGGAATATCGTCACTTGGAAAAGCCGGGAGTCCGTCAGCCCTTCGCCGAGGATCGTCTTTGCGAACTCGGCCGTTACGGGCAGAAAACTCTCAAGGGGTGGTATCGATACGACGACAGCCGGCGCGCGAGTCCGGATTCGGAAGTGTCTGCCCTGGTTCGGAAGTGGAGCGCGGAAGCGGGCATACCGCAGCGGCAGATTTCCGCCGCTGAGATCGTCGACCGCTGCATCTACGCGCTGGTCAATGAAGGGGCGCGGATCCTCGAAGAGGGCTACGCCCTGCGGGCCGCGGACATCGACATCATCTATCTCAATGGCTACGGATTCCCTGCTTACCGCGGCGGGCCGATGTGGCATGCCGACACGGTCGGATTGTCAAAGGTATACCAGCGTCTCTGCGAACTCCATCAGCAACACGGCGAACTTTGGACGCCGGCACCTTTACTCAAGCGGCTCGCGGAAGCAGGCACAACATTTGCCGATTTCGACAAGGGGCAGGCGGCGGCCGCGTAGAGGATCCGACATGGCGGCACTTTGCGATCAGGCGGGAGCGGTGAGAGCGGGCGAGGAGCTTGACCTGACGCGGTTACAGCCATTTCTTCAGCAACAGTACCGCTGCGATGAACCAGTTTCGATAGAGCAATTCCCCAGCGGCCACTCCAATCTCACCTACCTTCTTCGGATGGGGAGCCGGGAAGTCGTACTCCGGCGTCCCCCTTTTGGCAGCAAGGTGCGGTCGGCGCATGACATGTCACGAGAGTTCCGCGTGCTTTCGAAGCTTCACCAGGCTTATCCAGTGGCGCCACAGGCACTCCTTTACTGCGACGATCAGGCGATTCTGGGCGTGCCTTTCTACCTGATGGATCCGATCCGAGGAGTGATCCTGCGCCGCGATCCACCTCCTGACGTCTCCCTGCCGCCAAAGACGGCCGAGAGACTCAGCGAGGGCTTTCTCGACAACCTGGCGCGGCTTCACAGCCTGGACTATGCCGGGATCGGCCTCGGCGAGTTGGGTAAACCGCAAGGCTATCTTGAGCGGCAGGTGAAGGGATGGATCGAGCGTTACCACAACTCAAAGACCGAGGACCGTCCGGAGGTAGGACTCATCTCCGACTGGCTCATCCGACGACTGCCGGTCAGCGGTGCGACGACTCTTATCCATAACGATTACAAATACGATAATGTCGTCCTCGACCCCGATGATCTGGCCAGGATTGTCGGCGTTTTGGATTGGGAAATGTGCACTCTGGGGGATCCACTGACCGATCTGGGTACGGCCCTGGCATACTGGACCGACCCGAACGACCCTGAAGACTTCCGCGAAATTCGCTCTGGGCCTACGATCCTGCCCGGCACGCTGACACGCGCACAGCTGGTGGAGCGCTACGCGGCCGTAACCGGTTGCCATACTGGCGATATGGTGTTTTATCTTGCCTTCGCGCGCTTCAAAGTCGCCGTCATCGTTCAGCAGATTTACTACCGCTTCGCTCAGAGATTAACCAGTGACCTCCGGTTCGCGTGCTTGCCGAAGAGAGTCCACGCGCTCTTGCGCGCCTCATGGCAGTGTGCGGAAAGCGGAACCATATGAGCAGTGTTTGCGGCACAACCGATCGCGGGTTGTTGCCCGAGCTCTGGTCACTCCCGGTAATACCGCACCAGCCACTCGGCCACGCAGCAGGGCTTCTCGGAAGACTGCCCTTCGACATGAATCAGAAATGTCGCGTCCACAAACTCAGCCGCTTCCCTCACCGAGAGCAGACTGGCTCGGGCGCGAACTGCCGAGCCCGCGCGCACAGCCGAAGGAAAGCGCACTTTGTTCAAGCCGTAATTGATGGTTACGGTGACACCCGAACGTATCCGGAGTGCCTGTTTCAGAAAATGGCTGAGCAGCGAAAGGGTCAGGAACCCCTGAGCGATGCAGCCTCCGAAGGGCGATTCGCGCGCCGTGCGTTCCGGGTCCACGTGAATCCATTGATGGTCCTCGGTCGCATCCGAAAATGTCTCGATGCGATCCTGCTTCACGGTGAACCAGTCTGTCGCGGGAAATTCGTATCCTTCCCATTGCTTCAAGGATTGCAGGCTTTCAATTTCAAAGGGCGGCATAGGAGTTTTTCATGACGACAGTAACAGACATCCCCCGCGAGACGAAGGGAACCGCATTCCTGCTCGAGGATTCGACACCGCAGGAGGTCTTCACGCCCGAGGATCTGAGCGAAGAGCATCTCGCGATCGCCCACATGGTCGATGAGTTCTGGACCAATGAAGTGGAGCCGAATCTTCCGGCGATTCGCGAGAAGAAACCGGGCCTCGCCCTGGCTGTTTTACGGAAATCGGTGGACCTGGGCCTGACCGCGATGGCGATTCCCGAGGAATACGGCGGCATGGCGATGGATCTCCCGTCAATGATGGTCACTGCCGAACGCCTGGGGCGCGACGGGTCGTACGCGGGATGGCACTCGGCGCACACCGGCATCGGGACGCTGCCAATTGTTTACTTTGGGACGGACGGACAGAAGAAAAAATACTTGCCGAAACTCGCCAAGGTCGAAATGCTGGCTGCCTACGCCCTTACCGAGCCGCTGGCGGGTTCGGACGCGCTGGCCGCAAGGACCCGCGCCGATCTTTCCCCCGACGGGAAGCACTACATCCTGAACGGCCAGAAGATGTGGATCACCAACGGGGGCGCCGCCGATCTCTTCACTGTGTTTGCCAAGGTCGGGGGAGAAAAGTTCACCGCGTTTCTGGTGGAGCGAAGCTTCCCCGGTGTCAGTAGCGGCGCGGAAGAGCACAAGATGGGGATCACCGGCAGTTCGACGACTGCCGTGTATCTGGACAACGTCCCGGTCCCGGTTGAAAACGTGTTGGGGGAAATTGGCCGTGGGCACGTGATCGCATTCAACATCCTCAACATTGGGCGGCTGAAGCTGGGTCCCGCCAGCGTTGGTGTGGCCAAGAATGTCCTCGCGATCTGCCTGAAGTATGCCAAACAACGTAAGGCGTTCGGCTCATCCATTGCTGCGTTTGGTGCGATTCAGCACAAGCTGGCGGAAATGGCGATCAGGATTTATGCCGCCGAATCGATGACATGGCGCGTGGTCGGTTTCATTGAAAATCAGATCCGGGCGGCCTCCCGCAAAGGGGCTGATCATACCGCACGTGAACTGAAGGCAATCGAGGAATTCGCCGCCGAGTGTTCCATGGTGAAGGTGTACGCCGCCGAGATGCTCGACTATGTGGTCGATGAAGGAGTGCAGATTCATGGCGGCTACGGCTACCACCAGGACTACGCGGTGGAGCGTGCCTATCGCGATGCGCGAATCAACCGGCTTTTTGAGGGGACCAGCGAAATCAACCGCTTGGTGATCACGGGCATGCCGTTGAAACGGGCTGCCAAGGGACTCCTGCCATTGCTTGAAGCCGCGCGCATGGTAGTCGAAGAACAACCCGTAACCGGTGAATCGCCCGCCGACGCTGAAATAGGCCTGGTCCGGAAGGCGAAGAAGATTGCTCTGTTCACACTGGGGGTCGCCCACCAGACACATGGCGCACAACTCGAACAACAGCAGGAGATCATCATGAATATCTCCGACATCGTCATGGAAGTGCTGGCCATGGAATCAAGCCTTCTCCGCCGGCGCAAGCTGGCGGGTGACAGAGGAGCGAATGCGGCCGATGCCTGCACCGTATACTTGCGCGACGCGCTCACCCGGATCGAGCTCGCTTCGCGAACCGTAATCAGCGCCTGCGCCGAAGGCCAGGAATTGGGCGAGAAGCTTTCCGCGTTGCGCACGTACGCCAGTCACGACGCGGTAAATACCATCGCACTGCGGCGGCAGATTGCCGCGCGACTGCTGGCCACGGAGCGCTACACAATCTGAGATGTGCATCTCGGCAAGGACGGAAAAAACATGGCCGTAACCAATCACAAGTTTCTGCTGGCCGCGCGTCCCGTGGGAATGCCAAAACGCAGTGACTGGACCTATGCGGAAGAACCAGTCGGGCAGCCGAAGGAAGGCGAGTTTCTGGTTCATGTGTTGTACATCTCTCTTGATCCGGCGATGCGCGGGTGGATGAACGAGGGGCGCTCTTACGTGCCGCCGGTCGGAATCGGAGAACTGATGAGGGCGCTGGGGGTTGGGGTCGTGACCGAGTCGCGCAACCCCCGCTTCGCCGTCGGCGATCATGTTTCCGGACCGTTCGGAATGCAGGAGTATGCCCTCAGCGACGGCCAGAGAATCATGAAGATCGATCCCAAGGCCGCTCCCCTGCCAAAGTATCTCAGTGTGCTCGGAATGCCGGGGATGACCGCCTACTTCGGCCTTCTTGAGACAGGACAGCCGAAACCGGGGGAAACAGTCGTGGTCTCGGCAGCGGCGGGGGCGGTAGGCTCGCTCGTGGGACAGATCGCCAAGATCCAGAACTGTCGCGCAGTGGGCATCGCCGGAGGCGCTGAAAAGTGCAGTTACGTTGTCCACGATCTGGGCTTTGACGCGGCGATCGACTACAGATCCGAAGACGTCCGTGCTTCGCTGCACAAGCTTTGTCCGGATGGCATTAACGTCTACTTCGATAATGTCGGCGGCACAATTCTCGAAGCTGCCCTGTCAAACCTTGCGCGCGGCGCCCGGATCGTGATCTGCGGGGCGGTCTCCCAATACAACAACACCGGCCCAATGACCGGACCACGGAATTACATGTCGCTGCTGGTCGAGCGCGCTTCCATGAAGGGCATGCTGGTGTTCGACTATGCCGATCGCTACCCGCAAGCCGGAGCTCAAATGGCGGCCTGGATAGCGGCTGGCAAATTGAAGTCGCGCGAGCACATCGTGGAAGGTCTGGCGAGTTTTCCTGAAACCCTGCTTAAACTCTTTACCGGTGAAAACGTAGGAAAACTCATGCTGAAAGTGGGTTAGGCGGGAGGCGGGCCCGACTTCGCCTCTAGGACCGGTAACCGTTATGCCGTTCGTCGAAAATCAAGGCGCGAAGATCCATTGGGACGAACTGGGGCAAGGACCGCCCGTTCTGTTGATCATGGGCCTGGGGTACGCATCGTGCATGTGGCACCGGGCGCGTCCCACGCTGGCCCGACAATACCGCACTCTGGCATTCGACAATCGCGGGGTTGGATTGAGCGACGTGCCTCCCGGACCTTATTCGATAGCGACTATGGCAGCCGATGCGGCGGCGGTTCTCGACGCCGCTGAAATTGTCAGCGCCCATGTGTTCGGAGTTTCCATGGGAGGCATGATCGCCCAGGAGTTTGCGCTGCAGTTCCCTGCGCGGACTCGCTCGTTGATACTGGGCTGCACCTCGCCCGGCGGATCTTCGGCTATACGGGCGGAAAGCAAGGTGATCGACATACTGTTGGGTCGTGACATGACACCCGAACAGGCCCGGACGGCGATTCTTCCCTACATCTACGATGCCTCGACCCCGCAGGCACTGATAGACCAGGATATCAACCTGCGCCGGAACTGGCTTCCCTCTCCGGAGGGCTACACAGCGCAACTACAAGCCATTCGGGCGTGGGAGGCCTACAGTCGAATAGCCCAGATTACGGCGCCAACGTTGGTAATCCACGGAAGATCAGACGGCCTCATACCCGCCGGCAACGGTGAGTTGATTGCCCGCCGGATTCCTGGCGCCAAGTTCGTCGTGCTCGAACGCGCCAGCCACATGTTTCTCACCGATCAGACCGTTCGAGCCATGAAGGAAATCCTTGCCTTCCTGTCCTCGCGGCAGGATCGAGAAGTTGCGCCGCCCGCCAGAGACTCGGCTCCGCAGCACCGTCGCGCGACACGCGGCGACATTCCCGGTGGGCATATCTCATCATCAAAATAATTCATTTGATGAATCCAAGAAACGCGGATACGCTCGCGCCCATTACCGGGAGAGAGCACGTCTTGACATTCCAGCGGCGCGGGCAGTGGTCTGCTCTGACAGGGCCGATCCGATATCAGAGGAAGTGGCTCGAAAAACGATTCCAGAAAACCGGAGCGGGGGGAGACAATGGCCTTCCATCAGAGAAGTCTGGATGATCATGCTGCTTCAGACAACAACATGTTGGGTTTGGCGGAGCGGGAGAATCGTGGAAAGCCGACCGCGTGCTTTCTGGTGTGCTTCTTTTTTGCTACCCTCCTCGCTCACGCTCAGGGTGTGGGCTCTTCAGGAGCAATCAGCGGCACCATTACCGACTCTTCGGGCGGTGCGTTGCCTCAGGCAACGATCGTTGTGGTGGACACCCGGACCGGGCTGAGGCGGCAGGCTGCGACGAACGCTGTCGGTTTCTTCCGCGTCCCGGGGCTCCCCCCCGCGACTTTCGATGTCAGCGCGCAGGTATCGGGCTATGCGACTGAGATTCGCAAGGGCGTCACCGTCGCCATCGGACAAACTGTCAACACCGATTTCATCTTGCGACCGTCACAGGTTCAGACGGTAATCGAGGTAACCGCTCAACCGCCGGTGGTAGAAACGGAACGTGGAAGCCAGGCGAACACAATTTCACAGCGGTACATCACCGATCTTCCTGTAGATCGCCGCGACTACCTGACCTTCACGTTGCTGGCCCCCGGCGTCTCTGATTCCACCCGCCTGGCAGGCGACCAGGATTTCAGGGTCAAGCAGACGCCGCAGAGCGGCCTCTCCTTCTATGGCAGTAATGGCAGGGGAAACAGCATCACGGTGGACGGCGGTGAGACATCAGGCGACAGCGGTGGCGTGCGCCTCACCGTGAGCCAGGACGCGGTTCAGGAGTTCCAGATCAATCGCAGCAACTATGCGCCCGAGCTTGGGTCGGCGACAGGTGCTTCCATCAATATCGTCACCAAGTCCGGCACCAACGATCTGCACGGTTCCATTTATGGCTTCTTCCGCAGTGATGCGTTGGACGCCCGCAATCCGTTTTCGTTCGCCCAGTCGCTGCTCCCGGGCCAGACCTTTGACCCAACCGCTCCGGACTCTTTGGGCTCCCCGGTCAAAGACTCGCTGTCCCGTCAGCAATTTGGCGGAACGGTGGGATTCCCGATCCGGAAGGATAAAACATTCCTGTTCCTGGGGTTCGAAGGTTTGCGCCAGGACTCGCAAAACGCTGTTCCCCTTTTGACGAACACCAACATTCTGCGGCCCACCGCGGACCAGAACACGATCATCGGCGCGCTCGCCGCGGAAGGCCCGAGTGTCGTTGTGCCGTGTCTCAACAGCCCGAATGGCATCGTCACTCTTCCTGCGAACTTTTGCGCCGGCGCTCTCATCGGCGGATTGACCACCAGTCAACTAACCGGTCTCACTCCCGGTCAGACGGCCCTGAACACTTTTCTGGTAAATCAGTTTGAATCCCAGGGAGGACTCTTCAATTACAGCTCGCGACAATATCTGACCTCTGGCCGTCTCGAGCACCACTTCAGCGTGAACGACACGGTCTCGCTGACTTACCGGTATGGACACGACGTCGAGCAGTCGCCGGACGTGCAGTCGCTGACGGCCTTCTCGGCCGGAAGTTCGATCCACACTTATGATTCCACCCTGCAGGCCGCCTGGTACCACCAGCTGGGGCCAGCCGCCCAGAACGAACTCCGGGTGCAATGGAATTACTACAGTTTCAAGGTGCTGCCCAATGAACCCGGACAGGTAGGGCTGCAGATACCCGGATTCATCAATAATCTGGGCAGCAATATTTTCCTGCCCAATATCACGATCCTGCGCCGCTATGAATTCGCTGACAATTTCAGCCTGATTCGCGGCCATCACGCGTTCAAATTCGGCGGCTCCTTCCTGCTTCGCGGCAACCACACGGAATCCCACACGTTCTTTCCCGGCCGCTTCGTGTTCGGCTCGCTTCCCGGTTTCCTGATCAGCCCCTGCCTGATGCCATCTTCGGCATCCGGTCCAAACCCATGCGGGCTGACCACGGCAGGCACGGACGTAAACCCGCTGCAATCCGCATCGTTCGGTCTGCCTCAGGTCTATCAACAAGGATTCGGAAATCCGACCTACGGGTACTACGCCCGGCCCCTGACCGGTCTCTACGCCCAGGATTCCTGGTCCATGACCCGGAACTTCACTCTGACCTACGGTCTCCGCTACGAACTGGACACACAATTCCGTCCCCTCACTACTTATAAAAAGGGTTTTGCGCCCCGGGTTTCCTTTGCGTGGGACCCCTTCAAGAATCACAAAACTGTAGTTCGCGGCGGATACGGAATCTTCTATGGGCCGGTCGACGTGCAGATCCCTGACGTGGACTTAAGCCTCGGCGTCCTAAACAAGAACAAAACCTCGGTCGGGAACAGCACTCGGGCCGGCCAGGTCGCGAACCTGGTTTCAACCTGCGGGATCTCTCAGTTTGGAAACCCCATATTCCCTGGTACGGGCACCAGCCCGTGCAACCGGGAGATATCAATTTATGTCGATCCGCTCGGCGGGGTTAAGCCACTGGGTCTGCAGGGCGCAGAGGCTGTGTTTCAGGGACTCTTTGCGCAAGGCCTGATTCAGTGCACAAACCCGGCTCCCGGGAACGCTGCCTGCATCACCCCGTCTGCCGTGGCCCCTTTCGGGATCGACGTTACTAACAGCGGCCCGGTGGGCCCATTGCAGGTTGTTTTCGTGGAGCAGCCCGGGTATCGCCCGCCGATCGCGCAGCAGGTTTCTCTTGGAATTGAGCGCGAGATCGTGCCTGGATCCTCGATATCGATCAGCGGCATCTACTCCCATACCCAAAGACTTCCGATTGCAATCGACACCAACCTGTTGCTGGCGCCGTTCACCACCGTGACCCTGGCCAATGGCCAACGGGTTTCTTACCGCAATTGGAATACCAGCGCGGCGACAGACCCGCTCGGCGGTACCGCTGGCCTACCCTGCGCAACCATACAATGCTTTGTGAATCCCCTGGTGGTACAGAACAACCAATACAGCTCCGAGGGCTATGGGATTTACGAGGGTGGCATCGTTGAGTTCAAACGACGCTTCGGCCAACGCTTCACTCTGTTTAGCAACTACACTTTCAGCAAGGGCTTTGATACGTCCACCGACTACAACACCGACTACGGCCCGCAAGATCCGACGAACATTCATCTGGATCGGGCTCTTTCCGAGTTCGATGAACGGCACAAAGTGGTGGTCGCGGGAATCATCGACAGTCCCTGGAGCCAGCGTATCTTATCCGGGTTTCAGCTCGCTCCCATTTTCTCCTACCACAGCGGACACCCATTCAACTTGCTGGCCGGTGGTGAAGTGAACGGCAACAATCACACGACCAACCAACGTCCCATCGGAGCCCCGCGCGACACCGGGCTAGGTCCTAACTACATCAACTTTGACATGCGTTTGAGCTGGGCCCACAAACTGGGCGAAAAAGCCAACCTGCTGCTTACGGCGGAAGGATTCAACATCTTCAACCGGACGAATTTTGCCAGTGTGAACAACGAGGTTGGCCCGCTTTTCGGGTTCGAGCCGGGATTTACCACATTCAACGTGCACGGGATTCGACCGGGTCTATCGACGGGTGGAACCGTCACGCCTAGTACGCCCCTGGCGTTCACTTCAGCTTTTCCGAAACGGCAGATCCAGCTCGGCGCTCGCCTGACGTTCTGAGTCGAGCAGGCGCGGACACCCGGCAACTGTGGCGATGTAGCACTCTATGGCCCAAGGAAGTTTAGCCGTGACTCGAAGGGTCCGACCGATCAAGCCGAGGCCACGCTCCGACCCTCGTATTTGAATAGTTCCAGCTTGGCAATCAACGCACGATGCACCTCGTCGGGTCCATCGGCAATGCGCAGAGTGCGGATAGTTCCGAAGAGTCTTGCAAGCGGAAAGTCATCGGAGACACCGGCGCCTCCATGTATCTGGATCGCCCGGTCGATAATCTCAAGCGCAATGTTGGGAACCGCAACTTTGATTTGCGAGATTTCACTGCGGGCGCCCTTGGTGCCCACTTCGTCGAGCATCCAGGCAGCCTTGAGCGTGAGCAGACGGGCCTGCTCCAGTTTGATACGGGCATCGGCGATCAGATCAGCGTTCCCGCCCAGCTCGGCGAGCGTTTTCCCAAAGGCTTCGCGCTGGAGCGAGCGGCGGCACATGAGGTCCAGTGCACGCTCCGCCGCGCCCAGCGTCCGCATGCAATGATGGATGCGGCCGGGACCCAAACGCCCTTGCGCAATCTCGAAACCGCGACCCGGCCCGCCGATGACGTGGTCGAGTGGTACCCGCACATTGGTAAAGCTGACCTCGCCATGTCCGAAAGGGGCGTCGTAGGAGCCAAACACCGGTACCATGCGCTCGATCTTGACGCCGGCGGTGTCGAGCGGCAGCAGAACCATGGAATGCCGCTGGTATCGCGTGGCCGAGGCCTGGGTCAAGCCCATGAAGATGAGCAACTGGCAGTGCGGATGCCCTATTCCCGAACTCCACCATTTCCTGCCGTTGAGGACGACATGGTCACCCTCGATCAGGGCGGTGGCCTGCATGTTAGTGGCATCCGACGACGCCACGTCTGGCTCTGTCATGCAGAAGGCTGAGCGGATTTCGCCAGCCAGCAGCGGAGTCAGCCAGCGCAGCTTTTGCGCATCCGAACCGTACTTCACCAGCACTTCCATGTTGCCAGTATCGGGAGCACTACAGTTGAAAACTTCTGGGGCGATCGCGGACCTTCCGGTGATCTCCGCAAGCGGAGCATATTCGACGTTGCTGAGGCCGGCGCCATACTCCGGGTTGGGCAAGAACAGGTTCCACAGGCCTTCCTTCTGGGCCTTGGTTTTCAACGTCTCCATCACCGGGGGCTGTTTCCATACACGCCAGTCGGAGTGATTCTGCACCCGCGCGAAATACTCCGCCTCCGCAGGCAGGACATGCTCCTGCATGAACGCCGAAAGGCGTTGGATGTAGCTTTGCGCTCTCGGCGAAAGAGAAAAATCCATTGCGGAAGCCGCTCCACATAAAGCCTAGCCATTCCTCCAGGATTCTCCAAATGAATCCTACGAATCCAGTAATATATGTGGCGTGCATCTAGGCCAGGTTGACCTGAATCTGTTCGTGGTGCTGGAGGCCATCTATCGCGAAGGCAACATCACTCGCGCCGGCCACCAGCTGAACCTCACGCAACCCGCCATCAGCCATGCGTTGAAGAGGCTGCGTGAGCTGCTGCGCGATCCTTTGTTTGTGCGTCAGGGGCCGCACATGGTGCCAACTCCATTCACGCGCAATATGATCGACCAGGTGCGGCAAGCCTTGCAGTTGCTGGAGGTGAATCTCCACGAAAGCCGCAGTTTCGTTCCCGAGCATGCGCGCCGAAGCTTTCACCTGTCATTGTGGGAATATACCGAGTCTCTGATCCTTCCGGCCCTGGTGCAGCGGCTGCTGAGTACCGCTCCGGGGATGACAATCTCGACGTCGCGGGTCAAGCGTCGAGACCTGGAAGCCGAACTGGCGAGAGGCGCGGTTGATCTCGCCATCGAAATCCCCATGACCATGAGCGATCGCATCCGGGGTAAGGCGCTGTTGCGTGAACCATTCGTGGTCATGGCACGCAAGGATCACCCCGCCATCAAGCACAAGCTCGATTTGGACACCTATATAGCTCAGCGTCACGTGCAGGTCTCCTCGCGTCGCCACGGTCCCAGCCTTGTCGACATTGAACTCAGCCGGCGAGGTCTTAGCAGGGAGGTGTTTCTGCGCATCCAGAACAATTGTGCAGCCAGCATGGTAGTGAACCAGACCGACATGCTGCTTACTTTGCCCGAGCGACAAGCCCGGCTGGTGAATCTCGGTTCCCTGAATCGTGTGTATCCCTTCCCCCTTAGCGAGCCTCATCTCGAGGCCCACCTCTACTGGCACGAAAGCGTGGAGAATGATCCAGCGAACCGATGGCTACGCGATCAAATCGAAGGAACCTTGGCCGCCGAACCACGGCCCCTGCCAAAGTCCGGGAGCAAACGCCGCTCTGTGAGGCGGCTCGAAAAGAGATGAACTGCATGGATGATTTGAGTGCAGACTCCAGTTCTTTTCACAGTTTAGCAACGCCAGCGGCACTCACTCGTGTGCGGACAGCGGCGCTTTCACTTGGTGGGGGGTGGTTTGCAAGAACTATGCGCAAGGTTTTCCGAACCTCCTGTCCCCGCAGCTGACCGTCGGCATCGACGGTCCTTGTAACGCTAAGGCAACATTATGGTTTAGCCGGGAGAAGCAGTCCTTTTGGCAGGCCTGCTTCGTACTTCTCGATCCTTGTCGTCCCTCGAGCGGATGTGCCTTGTTGCTGTCACTTCGTTGTCACTTGCCGTCGACACTTTCAACTCTCGACACTCTTGCCCGCATTCACTGTCTCAAATTCAATCACTTAGCTTGAATTGCATTTTGGCATCTTCCTTGCCTTCACCTACGGGAAGGACAACCACATGTCAATTTTCTCGCCGATACGTTGTGCGGCCGCATTCGGTATGGCCGTTGTGCTCTCGGTGACTATGCATGGACAGAGCGTTCAAGGGGCGGTCACGAGGCCAGGAAAGCTGGTAGGAACGGTTACCGATGTGAACGGTGACCCCGTACCCAATGCGACGGTCGTTCTCGAGACGCCGGAAGGTGAGGATCGCCGTACTCTCGTCACCTCCGAAAACGGGTTTTTTGAGTTTGATGACGTAAAGCCGGAAACCTCCTACCACATCAACGTCACGGCAAAGGATTTTGCGGACTGGACATCACCCATCCTCACGGTGGATCCCGGACAATTCAAAATTGTGACTGGCATCCAGCTCCGGATTGAAACTGAGCGCACAACGCTCGAGGTTCATTACGATCCTGTGGAAGTCGCGACCGAGCAGTTCAAGGCCCTGCAAAAGCAGCGCGTGTTTGGAATCATTCCAAACTTTTACGTTTCCTATGAAAACGATGCTGCACCACTGACAACAGGGATGAAGTTCAAGCTGGCTCTGAAGGTATCTACAGATCCAGTTACGGTTGCGGGAGTGTTCCTCGTGGCCAGTGCCAAACAGGCTGCCAACACTCCGGACTACGGACAAGGGTGGGGGGCCTATGGAAAGCGCTTCGGGGCCACTGCTGCCGATGGTTTCTCTGACATCATGATCGGCGGCGCCATACTGCCTTCGCTGTTGCATCAGGATCCACGCTACTTCTATCAGGGAACAGGGACGACCGGTTCCCGAATTCGCCATGCGATGTTCAGCCCGTTTGTCGCGAAGGGAGATAACGGAAAGTGGCAGCCGAACTATTCCAGCTTGGGCGGTGACCTCGCAGCCTCCGCCCTCTCGAACCTTTACTATCCCCGATCCAATCGTGGTGCCGGACTGGTGTTCGGAAATTTTGCGATTGGTACGGCAGAACGGATTGGCGCAAGCCTTGCCCAAGAGTTCCTTTTGGGCAAGTTCACCCGAAGGGGTGGTCACGTGAAATAAGCGGACAATGACGATACACTGCGACTAGCGGCAGCTACCAGGAACTCGTTCTTCCCCGGACATATCTCTCTTCGCGTTATGATGTCTTCACGTGAGCTGCGCAGACGAGCTCACGCAATGGCGCATGGGGCATAGGCGTCCATGAAATTCAGGATCATGCGCGTAGTAGCCTCATCTCCGCAGCTGGTGTTGATCATGGCATGGTAAATCGCCCGATCGGGCCATTCTACGTTGAAGTATTTCTTAATGAAGGCCGCGCGCTCGGCGTCGACCGTATCGATCAGCTCCTCGGCCTCCCTTTCAGCCTTGCCGCGGATCACTAATCGTCGGACTTTGCTTTCCCTCGGGGCAAAGAGGAAGACCCGCAACGTGTCTGGCCTGTCCTTGAGAAACTGCTGCGAACCTCTGCCCACGATGACGACGTCCCCGCGCTTCGCAGCGTGCTCCACTACCCGCCGGGTGATCGTGAGAATGGTCTCACTGTCCACAAGATTCAGTTTGGGTGCGTTGATGCTGCCCTCATAGCTTCCGCGGAGAAAGGACTTAAAGAGGCGGTAATAGAGAGGATCGGTTCGCTCCTCTCTGCCTTCGACTACTGCCTTGGGACACCTGGCCAATCTGGCGATTTCCTCGGTTAGCGACTGGTCCCATAGCTTCCAGCCGAGGCGTTTCGCCACCAGTTGGGCGATGTCGCCTCCGCCGCATCCGTATTCGCGTTCGATGGTGATGATTTTGATCATATTGCCGCCTTCCCGAGGTCTTACGAATGGGAGCGCATGAATTTCATCAGTATCACTCCGCCACAACCGCTCCGCCGCCAAGGTCGTTCTTCTTCAAGAAGAATGCCAGGACGAACATGATCGCTGAGCCCACGCAAAGAACCATGAATGTGTCCACGTATGCCAGACTTGCCGCCTGTGCCTGCAACGATCGGTAAATACTTGCGTAGGCGGTAGCCGACGCCTCGTGCCTTCCCATGCCTGCATCAGCAAAATGCTGCGTTAAACCTTGGAGTGCATTCGCAAAGTTCGGGTTATCGATCCTGGCATGCTCCACCAATCGCAGTTGATGGAATTGAGACCGGCGCGCAATCAATGTGGTCACCAGCGATGTGCCTACGCTGCTTCCCATGTTGCGCATGAAGTTTATGATGCCGGCTACGGCATTATTTTTATCCGGTGAAATTCCGACGTACGCCACCAGCGTAATGGGCACGAACAAGAATCCCAATCCCAGAACCTGGACAATGCGCAACCATGTAGCCGCACTGAAACTAATCTGCAAATCGATTCGCCTGGTGGAGTAAAACATGCCAGCCGACAACAGCAGCCAGCCAAACGCGATGAGATGGCGCGCCTGAAACTTCGCAGTCAGCTGACCAATGACCGGCATTTCGAAGAGCAAAACCAGGCCTCCCGCAGAAAGAGCGAGACCGGCGGTTTCCGATGTGTACCCCAGGAGGGTCTGCAGAAACTGTGGCATCAGGACCAGGCTGCTGAACAATAGGATGCCGAGCACGAACATCATCAGGCTTGAGCCTGCGAAATTAAAATTCTTAAACATGCGGACGTCGATGATCGGCGACTTTTGAAACCACTCCCAGACCACCAGCGCGATCAGGCTCACAGCCGAAGTGATGACCAGGGTGGTGATGAAATTCGAGCCGAACCAATCATCTTCCTGGCCCTTATCCAGCAGAATTTGCAACGCACCGATTCCGATAACCAGGAAAGCGATGCCCAGGTAATCCAATCTGGCTCCGGCACCTTTGAGCCGCTTCAAGTATGGAGGATCTTCAACAAAACGCCGTACCAGGAGCCAGGTCATTATGCCGACGGGAACGTTAATGTAGAAAATCCAACGCCAGGAGTAGTTGAAGGTGATCCATCCGCCCAGAGTCGGTCCGATGGTTGGTGCCATGACCGCGGTTATTCCGTACAGAGCAAATGCCAGCCCTCGTTTCTCCGGAGGAAAAGTGTCCGCCAGAATCGCCTGCGCCATGGGCTGCAGACCGCCTCCACCGGCGCCCTGCAAAACGCGGAAGGCGAGAAGAAAGCCAAGGCTGGGCGCCAAACCGCATAAGAACGAACTCACGGTGAAGACGGTAAGGCAGATCATGAAAAACCGCTTGCGGCCCAGTGTTACCGCCAGCCAGCCGCTAATCGGAAGGACGATGGCGTTGGACACTAGATAAGAAGTCAGGACCCAGGTGCTCTGGTCGTTGCTCGCGGCTAAACTTCCCGCCATGTATGGCAAAGCAACATTGGCGATGCTGGTGTCGAGCACCTCCATGAAGGCCGCAAGCGCAACCACGACGGCAATGAGCCACGGGTTGTACTTTGGCTTCCAGACGTCCTGGTCGAGGGTGGGGGCAGTGCTGCTCATCGCAGATACACCTTGGGTACAACGTTCATGCCCGGCCGCAGCCGCCGGTCCCGGTTCTCGCCAGGCTCGAGAACAATCTTCACCGGAAGGCGCTGAACAATCTTCACGTAGTTCCCGGTAGCATTCTCCGGGGGAAGCAGACTAAAGAGAGGACCAGTTGCGCCTGCGATGCTGTCAACATGCCCCCGCACGGTCGTGCCTGTTGAATCCACGTCGATTTTTACCTTTTGTCCAACTTGCATGTGCCGGAGCTACGTCTCCTTGAAGTTGGCGGTGATCCAGACCTCGTCGAGCGGCACCACCGTCAATAACTGCTGACCCGGCTCCACGTTCAACCCGACCACCACGGTTTTGTTTACTTCGCCGCTCACAGGCGCGATGACCTTTTGAGATACGGCTGGCGGTCCCGGCGCTGATCGTTGACGGTCCGTTAGCAATAACAATATCACTGAGGAATTTTCGTCATAAAATACCATGGCGCCACAAATCTCCAGGAGGTCGATATGCCCCTTAAGCGCTCCAGTCTCTTGCTCGCTGTCTGCTTTACCCTCGCCGTATCGCTTGCCCTCACAGTTCCCCAGTTGCACGCCCAAGGAGACGCCCCGGTCTTCACGACCATTGACGTTCCCGGTGCCACCGAAACCGACGCCAACGACATCAATACCGTCGGTACGGTGGTGGGATTCTCTGTCGACTCTGCCGGGACCGCCACCGGCTTTTCTCTCAGCAACGGAACCTTCACCAGCATCACGTTCCCCGGAGCCATTGCCACGGTCGTCTATGGCATCAATGACGGCGGGGTCACGGTGGGCTGGTACGTTGATAGCGCTGGCGTCACCCACGGCTTCAAACGCTCTGCGAGCGGCGGCAAAACCGCCACCATCGATCCTCCGGGCTCGACGAGGACCAATGCCTGGTCCATCAACAATAGCGGCACAATCGTAGGCACTTATGTTGACAGCGCTTTAGTCAGCCATGGCTTCACGCTGGCCGGCGGCAGCTACACCACCTTCGACGCACCGAACGGGGCCACCCTGACCGAATTCACCGGTGTTAACAACACTGGAACCCTCATGGTCGGCATCTATGTCGACTCCACAGGCGTCGAGCACGGCTTCGGCCTAAAGAACGGCATCTTCCAAGACATCACCTATCCCGGCGCCGAACTCACCGCTTCCGACCGTGTCAACGACGGTGGCGTAATCGTGGGGCTGCACGGCGCCGGTGGCATCGGACCGTTCTCTGGATACGAAAGGAAAGGAAAGATCTTCACTAACATTAGCTTCCCCTCGGCCACCGAGACACGCTGCCGCGGCATCAACAACGCCGGGATCATCGTGGGGAGATACACCGATTCGGCGGGAGTCATTCACGGCATGATGATGGCGCCGTAGGAGAAATCCGTCGAGTCACTCCTCGAAGAGCCGGGCTAGGCCGCCCGGCTCTTTTTCTTAGATCCGATAGGGCGACTCCGGTCCTCCTGGTTGTGTGCCGGCAGCGCAAGAGATCCTGTAAAGACACAACTGTGCTGGGTTTGTTTTGGCATTCACCAAATGTTCGGTGGCACAAAGATTCGGTCGCACAGAGAAAGACGCAGCGAAGCTGCGCTCTACAGGTCACGCAGGAGCCAGAGAATTCGTATCAGGGCGCCGCCTGAGCGGCGCTCAAGACTCTCCTTGTCGGGCGCCCTCGTGGGGCCGAACACCGGAGATCCAGCCCGCAGAGACGCGACGCGCCGGTGCATAATCCCGCCTGCCCGCTTTTCGTTTCGGCCCGACCGGCTCTCGCACACTGCATTCGCTAAAGGAGACACTCCGTCAAACCTCGCTGGGAATTCTGATTCTGATCGCTCTCTCGCTCGCCTTGCTGGCCGCCGCGCAAGTGACTCCAAAAACCGGACGAGCCGGTTCCAGGTTAGCAGCACGACCGTCCATGAACAACCAGACGCTGCCCCTCAGTGGCATGCGGCTGGTTTCCCCAGTCATCCGCGACGCCTGCCCGCCCCGGCCGGTTCGCTACAATGAGCGGGTGCGACGGCTGATCGTTAACGCGGACGACTTCGGTCTGACCTCCGGCGTGAACCGCGCCATCCTTGAGGCGCACCAATCGGGCGTCGTCACCTCTGCCACGCTGATGGCGAACGCCGCCGCCTTTCCTCAGGCAATCGAGCTGGCACGATCTGCGCCGGAACTGGGGCTGGGATGCCATGTCGTGCTGGTAGACGGTGCGCCTCTCTCCAATGCTTCCCAGGTTTCCAGCCTGCTGCATAATGGGAACGCCCAATTCCACGAGTCGCTGGCCAGATTTGCCGTTCTTGCCCTGCGAAAACGCCTCGACGCCGAACAGATCGAACGCGAGGTGACGGCACAAATCCGCAAAATTCAGTCAGCAGGAATCACGGTGTCTCACCTCGACACGCACAAGCATACCCATATGTTCCCTTCGGTTTTGAAACCGATCCTCCGGGCAGCACAGAAGTGTGGAATTGCTGCCATCCGGAATCCATTTGAGACGGTGAGGCTCGCGCATCTCGTCGAGAACCCGGGCTCCTGGAAGCGCTGGCTGGAGGTGCGCACGCTTCACCGCTGGGCGGCGCAGTTCCATCGCGAGGTGGAAGCGGCAGGCGTGGCCACCCCGGATGGTACCATTGGCATTGTCGCTACGGGAGCGCTGGGGGAGCGTTGGCTCAAATTCCTGCTGCAGAATCTGCCGGAAGGAACCTGGGAGCTGGTGTGTCATCCCGGATACAACGACGGCGGGCTGCAGGCGGTGCGCACGCGGCTGCGAGCCGCGCGCGAGCAGGAGCTCGAGGCGCTCACGTCCCGCGATATTCGCCAGGTGCTGTCGCGACGGGGTGTTGAGCTCATCTCCTATCGCGCTCTTGCGCGGGGCGTGATCCGGCCGTAAGCGCCGATACTCCTGAGCTATTACCGGCACCCGCGCTGGTAATCCTTGTCAGGGTCGCGAGCGGGGTATCATCTAGGGGACGTGCTGAGTCCGTCGCGAGGTTTGCCTTTATGTCCGATCGCCCGGAACCCCGCATCCAGGTCGAGTTGGCCGTACGCGTTTGGGGCATGGGCAAGGATGGCCGTCCGTTCTTTCAACAGGCTGAGGCGCGAAACATCAGCAGCGAAGGCGCGTTGCTCTCCAGCCTCGAGCAGCAATTGACTGCCGGCGACACCATCGCAGTGCAGTACGGCGACAAAAAAGCCCGCTTTCGTGTGGTGTGGGTCATCGATGGCGGCGCGACTCACAAGATCCAGGCTGGAGTGCAGCTGCTGTCGGACCAGCAGATCCCCTGGCGCCAGGAGTTGACTGCCCTGCCGGCTGGGTCTGCCGCTGTTCCCGTCAGCCCGAACAAACGCAAGTTCCCTCGATTAAAAATTCAGATTCCGATTGAGCTGGCAGACGAACACGGCGGAGGTCGGATGAAAACCAACGCCACCGATATGAGCGGCCGCGGATGTTATGTAGAGACTCTGCTCCCTGCCCCTCGGGGAACGTTGCTAACCGCAACCTTCTGGGTTTCGTCTGAGAAAGTGACCTCGATCGCCGTGGTCCGGACCAGCGACTCCGGGGTAGGAATGGGCATCGAGTTCATCGGACTGGACGAACAGGGCCAGCAGCGCTTGCAGGGCTCGCTTGAGAAAATGGTTCCCGGAATCACGGGGTTGGGTTCCAGGAAACCCTGACTCCGTCCCAAAATCTGAATCCATCCCAACATCTTTCCATCGAATTGGGGAGGTCTAGATGGTATGGACGGAGGCGCGCCGGGAATGAAGATCGGCATCACCTGTTATCCGACCTATGGCGGTAGTGGGGTGGTGGCGACCGAGTTGGGACTGGAACTGGCCGAACGAGGACATGAAATTCACTTCATTTCTTATGCCCAGCCCATCCGTCTGAAACCGCACTCCAATATTCATTACCACGAAGTGGAAGTTTCGCGTTATCCGCTCTTCGACTATCCGCCCTATGATCTGGCGCTGGCCACGCGCATGGCGGAGGTTTCCGAGCTCTACGATCTCGACCTGCTGCACGTGCACTACGCCATTCCCCACTCCGTCAGCGCCTTGCTGGCGCGTCAGATGCTCGGCGCCAAGCCCCGCGGCAAGCGGCTTCCCTTTGTGACCACCCTGCACGGCACCGATATCACGCTGGTCGGCCTGGACCGGTCATATCTTCCCATCACGCGGTTTTCCATTGAAGAGAGCAATGGCGTGACCGCCATCTCCGAGTACCTGCGCGCCCGTACCGTGCGCGAGTTTGATGTGCGCAACAAGATCCAGGTGATCTACAACTTCGTAAACTGCGATGTGTATTGCAGGGACCAGGACGCCGGCAAACGCCGCCAGGAATACGCGAAAGATGGGGAACGCATCCTGGTCCACCTGTCGAATTTTCGCCCGGTGAAGCGGATCACCGATGTGGTCGAGATCTTCGACCGTGTGCGCAAGGCTATCCCCTCCAAGCTGCTTTTGATCGGTGACGGCCCGGACCGTTCCCAGGCCGAGTGGCTGGCGGTGCAGAAGGGCATTCACAATGACGTGCTGTTCCTCGGCAAGCAGGACGAGGTCCACGAGAAGCTGGCGGTGGCCGACGTCATGCTGATGCCGAGCGAACTGGAATCCTTCGGGCTCGCGGCCCTCGAAGCCATGGCCTGCGAGGTAGTTCCTATCGCCACTCGCGTCGGTGGGGTTCCTGAAGTAATCGAGGACGGCAAGGGCGGATTCCTGGCCAACGTTGGCGACCTGGACAGCATGGCCCGGTACGCCATTGACCTGCTGGGCGACGATTCGCGATTGCGGGCGATGGCAAAAGCCGCGCGCGCGTCGGCCCAGTCACGCTTTTGCACCAGCAAAATCATTCCGCAGTATGAGGATTTCTACCGCCGGGTGCTCGAACGCTCCTCGTAAAGCGCAGCATTGATCGAGTCCGCCGTCTCCAGGATCGGCAGGCGCAACCGCACCAGCGTTCCCTTCCCTTCGTGGCTGTCGATGGTCATGCGCGCCGTGTCACCATAGAGCACCTTCAGCCGCTCGGCGACGTTCGCCATGCCTATGCCGGTTCCGCCCAGACCCGAGGGACGTTCGAGCAACTGGGCTGCTCCCATCCCAATCCCGTCGTCTTCCACCTCCACAATGACCTTCGAATCGGAGATCCGGCTGCGCAGGTAAATGCTGCCGCCATCGATCTTGGATGACAACCCATGTTTGATGGAGTTTTCGACCAGCGGCTGCAGAAGCATGCTGGGAATCATCACCTCGAGCGAAGCCGGGTCGAGTTCCTTCACCACCTGGAGCTTGTCGCGCCCGAAACGCACCACCTCGATATCGAGGTAGTTGTCGATAAATTCCATCTCCTCGCGCAGGGGAACAAATGGATCTCCACTGCTCAGCAGGCGGCGGAGGATGGTCGCCAGCTTAATGATCAGTTCACGCGCCGTGTCCGGATCAAAACGCACCAGCGAGGAAACCGAATTCAAGGTATTAAACAGAAAGTGCGGATTGATCTGGTTCTGCAGCGCTTCCATGCGCGCGTGCAGCAGCAAGCGTTCCTGCTCTTCCAGCTTGATCTGGATGCGCACGCTGTTCCAGATCTTCAGCTCCGTCCCAATCACCACGATGGAGGTGGCGTAAATCAGCACCATCACCCACCAGGTCTCGCTTTCCAGGCTGAAACTGGAGCGGGGGAGAAAGCGCGACAACTCGGTCTGCACCAGGCGCAGGCCGACGATGGTGACAAAGAACATGACCTGCCAGTCGAACAGTTTCGGAGTCGGCAGGTTGCGGCGGATCATGCGATAAAGGCTCTGATCGATAAACGGCGAGAACGACCAGATGTCGTCCTTCTCCGGCGCCAGGATCCGCAGCTGGCCGGCGATGAACCCACACAGCAGGAGGAACGGCATCGTCGCCCACTCGCCATGAAGCAGGGCGGGCAGCGCCAACAGCACCCCTCCTGACATTCCCGCAAAGCGGCCCGCAATCACGCCCAGCAGGACCGTGGTCTCAAATGACAGGTCTCCCGCCACAAAGCTCTTCTGGATGATGCGGAACCACACTCCAATGGCCAGCGGAATTGCGATCCACAACACCAGATAGATCTGCTGCTTGAGCGAGCGCTCCTCGCGAAAGAGGAGAGACTTGAACTCGACCGAGCGCACCAGGGTGCTGGCGACGGCCGCCGCGACACCCAGCTTGATCAGCAGATTGATCAGAAGATTACTTTGCGACATACATTCCGCTTGTCAAAATGTAGCACGAAGTCCCGTAAAGGCACCGCCTTCCGGTATGCTTGTGCGGATGCGACGCCCTCGAGCCTTGTGGCTCGCGATCCTGATGATTGGACTCCTCGGGCAAAGCGGCGGGAGCCGCCAGAACACCCCCTCCGACCGTTCCTTCTACCTCGGATTCGACCGCAACGACTACCCCGGCGACGGCGCTCTCCAAACCCTGCGCCGGACCTTCACCTATACAGGCTACTGGCTCAACCATCCGCCCGGGGCGCGCGTTAACAACTGGAAGGGAAGGCGCAAGACACTGGAACGGAGCGGCTTCGGCTTTCTTGTCCTCTTTAACGGGCGTCTGTACGCGGAACTCAAGAAGGTTCCCAACGCCCGGACATTGGGCCGCAGCGATGCCGCCCGGGCCGTCGCCGCCGCCCGGGCTGAGGGATTCCCGGCTTCGACCATCATCTTTCTTGACCAGGAGCAGGGCGGACGCATGCTGCCCGAGCAGCGGGACTACATTCAAGCCTGGATCGATGCCGTGAGCGCCCGTGGTTTTCGGGCCGGCATCTATTGTTCCGGGATCGCCGCCAAAGAAGACATCGGCGCCGTGGTGACTTCGGCCGAAGACATTTTCGGATTCATCGGCAAGCGCGACGTGACGATCTGGGTCACCAATGATGCCTGCCCGCCGTCGCCGGGATGCGCTTTCGGGAAACCGCCCTCGCCCACGGCAAGCGGAATCCGCTTTGCCAGCATCTGGCAATACGCGCAATCCCCGAAGCGACCTGACGTCGCCTTCGGCTGCCCGGCCAACTACGATCCCGACGGCAGTTGCTACGCACCGGGATTCTCCCGGGCCGAGCATATGTTCGTTGATGTGAATACGGCGACGTCGGCGGACCCGTCCAACGGCCGGTCCCGCTGAGCAAAGTCCGCCAGGGCTGGGGGCTTACGACTGCAAGCGCTCGCCCAGCTCCGCCAGCACTTCATTCATCCGCGCGACCTGCTGTGGCCCACCCTGGGCCATATCCTTGCTGCCGCCGCCGCGGCCGCCGAGTTTCGCCAGCGCTTCTTTCATCAGCGCTCCCATGTCCGTCGGCATGCCGGGCGAACAGGCGAACACCAGCGCCGGCGCTCCCGACGTCGATCCGAGCAGAGCGACCACCTCCGGCGACTGCCGCGTGAGCTTCTGTGCCAGCAACTTGATGAACGTCAGGTCGCGCTCCGCGAATGTGCATACCACCACTCTCCTGCCCTGTGCCTTCGCCAACAATCTGTCCGCACTCAGCTCCGCGATTTCCGCCAGCAGTTGCTCGCCCGCCTTGCGCAACGCCCGCAGGTCGTCCTGCATCTTGCTTACTTGCTGCGGCACCTCGGCCGTGTGGCTCGACAATCGACCCGCCGCTTCCGTCAGGATGGTGTAATCGCGCCGTGCAGCGGAGACCGCTCGCTGGCCACAGACAAACTCCACCCGCCATCCTTGCCGCACTTTCTCCGTCTTGCGCAGCAGGATGCAGCCGATCTGACCTGTGCTGCGTACGTGTGTTCCCCCACAGGCGGTCAGGTCGAAATCGCGCACATCAATCAGCCGCAACTGGTCGCGCTCCGCCGGGGGCAGCTTGCGCAAGCCCAGTTCGCGCGCCTCTGCCTGGGTCACAAAACGGACTTCCACGGGACGATCCTCGGCGATCACCTCATTGGCCAGCGCCTCGGCGGCTTCGACCTGCCCGGCGGTCAGCGTGTCCGTATCGAGATCGATGGAACAGTATTCGGCGCCCATGTGAAACGAAACCGTGGGCATGGAGAACAACCGCACAAACGCCGCCGAGAGCACATGCTGCCCCGAGTGCTGCTGCATGTGATCCCGCCGGCGCCCGCCATCGATCAGGCCGCGAATCCGGGTTCCCTTTTCGAGCACCTCCGCGCGTTCGAGGAGGTGCAAAACCGTTCCGTCCTCCCGCTCCACGACCTCGGCAACGCGCAGCTTCGGGCCGCCGCCGGGAGCTACGATCCATCCGGTATCGAACACCTGCCCGCCGCTGGCGGGGTAGAACGCCGTCCGGTCAAGGACAACTCCGGCACGCGAATCCGCGGCAACACTCGTGTCCACGATCTCGGCGTCAAACTCGTAGAGAAACGAATCGTAATAGTAGAGATGCTCAGTCATGATTTCGTTGGTTGAATCTCGCGGCCAGAGTCCGGGTTTGGCTGACGGCCGATGACCGGAGAGGGACGATTGCCCTTCAGTACGGCCCGATGATCCCGCCGATCGCCCGCCCCGCTGGCAGGGGGCGCTCGCGCGCCGAGTGTCGATCAATCACGTCCAGGTACTTCAGTCCCGAGCCGGTATTGAACAGCACGACAGAATCATCTTCGGCAAAAAAGCCCCGCTCCCTCAGCTTGCGATACGCCGCCAGCGACGCCGCCCCTTCCGGCGCGGCGAATACGCCTTCCACCTTCGCCCACTCGTCGAACGCTTCCATGATTTGTTCGTCGGTCACCGACAGTGCCACTCCGCCACTCTTGCCCAGGATGTCGAGAATCAGGTAGTCGCCGTAGGCTTTTGGCACGCGCAAACCGGCAGCCAGAGTGGAGGCATTGGGGAAGAATTCCGAGCTCGTCTTGCCTTCATCCCATGCTTTAGCTATCGGGGCGCAACCGGATGATTGCACAGCCACCATCCTGGGACGCTCTGAGCCAATCCACCCCAGCGCTTCCATCTCGTCAAAGGCCTTCCACATGCCCAGCAATCCCACGCCGCCACCGGTCGGATAGACCACACCCTGCGGCAACTTCCACCCCAATTGTTCGGCAATCTCGTATCCCATCGTCTTTTTGCCTTCGACGCGAAACGGCTCCTTCAGGGTTGAAACATCGAACCACCCTTCTTTGTCTTTCTGCTCGGCGACCATGCGCGCGCAGTCGCTGATCAGGCCATTCACCAGGGTCACGTGCGCGCCATAGCTTTCGCACTCCACACGGTTGGCCATGGGCACGTCGCACGGCATGAAGATGTGCGCCTCCAGGCCCGCCGCCGCCGAATACGCCGCCAGCGCGCTCGCGGCATTTCCGGCCGACGGCGCCGCCAGCTTCTCGAGACCATAGGCCTTCGCCATGGTCACGGCTGCGGACATTCCACGCGCTTTGAACGATCCCGTGGGATTGAGCCCCTCGTCCTTGATGTAGACGTTGGGATATTCGCGGCTCGCCAGCATGGGCGTGAAGCCCTCGCCGAGCGAAACCGGTTCTGGCTGCGGCAGGACCTCCCGGTATCGCCACATGCTGGGCAGGCGCCCCGGCAGCGACGCCGGCTTAAAGTTCTTCTTTAACTCTTCCAGATCATAACGGACATAAAGCACTCCGCCATCTTTGGGACAAACGCTCTGGGGATGGTCGGCGGAAATGTGCGCACCACATCTGGTGCATTCAAGGTAAGAAATTCGCGCCACGGAAAAAGTGTAGCACCGCAACGCCCGATCATCAGGCTCACTGCACGTTAGCGGTGCAGAGACGCAGCCAGGCGGTCTCTTTGTGGTCAGCCTAGGGGTCAGGCTGGCAGGCGCTTCAACAGCCCGTTCGCCCGGCGGAACCAGGGTCTCTCCCGCCGCCGCAAGTATCCCGGCATCGTCGGTTTCTTTTCGAGAATTCTCTGCGCCCACGCGCGCGCCTCGGCGTTACGTCCCTGGGAAGCGAGGAAGGTGGCGTAGTTGTAGTACGTTTCCGACAGGGTAGAAATCCCGACAGCACGTGCAAACATCTCTTCCGCCTTTTGCGGCTGACCGGTGCTGGCGTAGGCGTGCGCCAGCAGCCCGATGGCGCGATGAAAGTCGTACTGCGGATCCTTCGCGACCACACGCTCGAGATCCTCGACTGCTGCTCGGTAGTCCCCCAGTTGCAGTTCAGCAATGCCCCGCCGGTAGAACGGATCGGGAGAATCCGTGCGCGCCGAGATCGCCTTGTCGTAACATTGCCGCGCCCGCTCGAACCGGCCCTCCTCGGAATACAGGTCGGCCAGCTCCTCGTAGTTCCCTGCCGAGGGATTGTCCAGAATGGCCGCTTCCAGTTCGTGAATGCGCCGGCGGCGGGGAAAGACTTTGACCGACTGCCGCAGCAGCCCGGCGTCAGGAATCACTTCTACCGCAATGTAAACCAGAGCCCCGAGAGGCCCCAGTAAGAGAATCACCCACAGCCAATAGCCGTCCGGTCGCCGGCGAATGAAGTGCACAATGGCCAGCGCCTGGAGGATAAGCCCCCAAGGATAGTAAAAAGAGAAGAGTCCCATGGGTGTGCGCACTATAGCATGCGGACTTCGCCGTCAGCTCCGAGCATTTGTTCCCGGCGCTTTTCTTCCCCGCAACGCTTGTCATCGGCCGTAGAGCAAGGATCTGCGGTCAAGCGCGGCGGGGAACGATCTGACGCCGGCCGTTCCGCCGGATGTTAAAATCCTCTGTGCTGAACCCTCCAATCCGCCTTCTGGCCATCGATATCGATGGCACCCTGCTGAATCCGCAATTTGAGATATCCCCCGTCGACATGGCGGCGCTGCGCCGCGTTCATCAGGAGGGGGTCGAGGTCCTGCTGGTCACCGGACGCCGTCACACGTTTGCGCTACCAATCGCCCGGCAGCTTGGCTTCGATCTTTGGCTGATCAGTTCCAACGGGGCCATCACCCGTTCGCTGGGCGGTGAAACCTTCCACCGCGACCTGCTCCCTGCTGCCACCTGCCTGATCCTGTGTCGGGAGATGCAAGCCTTCCGCGGAAACACCGTGCTGACTTTCGATACCGAAAGCAGAGGCGCTATAGTCCTTGAGCACATGGACGAACTGAACTCGAGCATCCAGCGATGGCTGGAAAAGAATCTTCAATACATCGATTTCGTGATCCCCATCGAAAAATCCATCACCCGGGATCCGGTGCAGGCCATGTTCTGCGGACCCATCGCCCGCATGCACCAGGCCCTGGACTTGCTCGCCTCGGGTTCGGTCTCAAACCACGTCACCGTGCTCCGCACCGAATACCCGGTCCGCGACCTGTCCATCGTCGACGTCCTCAACCAGGGTTGTTCCAAGGGCCACGCCCTCGAGCGCTGGGCGAGCTACCGGGACATCCCCCGCGGGCAGGTCATGGCCATTGGAGATAACTACAACGATGTAGAAATGCTTGCCTTCGCGGGGCTGCCGTTTATCATGGGAAATGCATCCGATGAGCTGCGCGGCCACGGATGGGCCGTTACCCGGTCGAACGCCGACCACGGAGTCGCCCACGCCATCGAACAGGTGATGGGATCGGTAAAGGTTACCTAGCGACAGGTCTGGGGATGACATACCGCTGGCTCAAACTCGTTTTGGCGATCGCCGCCGTAGTGCTGCCAGCCTCGGCGGCCGATCTCGCCGTTCTGCAAAACGGCTTCACCATCCGCCACGAGCGCCGGGAAATTCTTGGCACCGTGACCCGCCTGTACACCAGCGACACCAGCAACAGCTACGTCGACATTCCCACGGCCCAGATCGACCACTTTGAGAAAGACCTGTCGCCGCCGCCGGCGCCAGCGGCTCCTCTACCTCCTCCGAAGCCCGTGGCGCCCCCGCCGAAAACCCTGGCTGATATGGTGAATTCCGCCAGCGATGCTCACAACATCGATCCTGACCTGATCAATAGCGTCATTCATGCCGAGAGCAATTTCAATCCTCGCGCCGTGTCCCCCAAGGGGGCGCGCGGCCTGATGCAACTGATGCCGAAAACCGCCAACCAACTGGGAGTCAACAATACTTTCGATCCCAATTCCAACGTCGACGGCGGCACGAAGTATCTCCAGGAGTTGCTCCAGCGCTACAACTACGACATGGTGAAGGCCCTGGCTGCCTACAATGCCGGACCCGAGCGCGTTGACCGCTATCACGGCGTGCCTCCGTACTACGAGACGCGCGCCTATGTCGCCCGGATCGTCCGTGACTTCAACAACAAGAAACTTGCCGCGCGCAAAGCCGCCGAAGCCGCCGCGAAAACGAACCCCGGGAAGCCGGGGACAAGGTCAAAACCGGTGTCAAAGTCCGGACCAGCCCCGGTTAAACAGGCGACGGCGAACTCGTCCTCGGCGCCACCGGCCTCTCACTAAGCACTCGGTATCAGGTACTCCTTCCGTTGACCCATACCGCTGTGTCATTTACCTTGGCAGCAGTCACCTGCGCCAAGTTTCCAGATATAACAAAGCCTTGGGGTCAATGAACAAACGTCAGGTCACCATTTATGCCGTCGTCGCCGTCATCCTGGCGGTGCTGGTCTATCTGCAGTTCCGCACCTGGCGCGACTTTGACTGGGCCACTTTCTGGAGACATACGAACCACGTCAACAAGTTTCACATCCTGCACGCGGTGCTGTTGATTTACCTCGGGTACGTGATGCGCTCTCTGCGCTGGAAGATCTTTCTGCGCCCCGTCCGTCCCCAGGCCTCAACCCTGCGCCTGATCCCGCCCACTCTCATCGGATTCACGGGACTGGCCCTGCTTGGCCGCCCGGGCGAGCTGATTCGCCCCTACCTGATTGCCCGCAAGGAAGAACAGACCTTCTCCTCGCAACTGGCAGTCTGGGCTGTCGAACGCATCTTTGATATCGGCGCCTTCACCGGCTTGCTCGTGGGTGTCATTTTTTTCGCCACTGGCCCGAAGGAACTGGACTACTACGTCAAGTTTCGCGCGGGCGGTCTGGTCCTCATGGCGCTGGTCGCCGGCCTGGCGCTTGCCGCCTGGCTGATCAGCAAAAACGGCGAAGCCATCGCCGACTGGGTCGAGAGCCGCTTTTCTCATCTGGCCTCGAACCTTGGCCACCGCCTGGCCCTGCGCATCCGCGAATTCCGCGGCGGACTGAACACCATCCACGGCCCATGGGAACTGGTGCAACTGATCATGGTCTCGGTGCTGATGTGGTACTTCATCGCCCTCGCCTACCAGGAGGTCACTCACGCCTACGGCGTCGACTCGCTCCAGATTCAGGTCTCTCAGGTCCTGCTGCTGATGGGCTCGAGCATGGTAGGATCCATGATCCAGTTGCCTGGAGTCGGCGGAGGTTCGCAGCTAGCCACCATTTCCACTCTCAAGCACGTCTTCGACGTCCCCAACGAACTGGCCGCCAGCTGTGGCATTATGCTCTGGCTGGTGACGTTCGTCGCGGTCGTGCCCCTGGGCCTCATCCTCGCCCACCTCGACCGCCTGTCGTTCCGCAAGCTGGTCGAAGAAACCCAGCGCGAAGAAGAAGCCAGCGTGCTGCCCTCGCCCCCCGGCTCCCCGTAACCGCATCCCAATCGTCAGTGGCACTGCCCGGTGTTGCGGAATATGCTGACCCGGCCGTCGTATGGATTGGTGGTAACGACATCGAGCAGCCCATTCTGGTCGAAATCCGCCAGCATCACATCGAAGGGAACCAGGCCCGAGGGAGTGAAGCGTGCGGTCGGGAACGTCCCGTCGCCTGCCCCTTTTCTGAGGTAGATCCCTTTCGACGCGGTGACGACGAGGTCAGCTATACCGTCCCCGGTCAGGTCGCCGATCGCCACATTGGCAGGGTGGCCTTCGGAATAGACTGCGGTCAGATTTTCAGAGCCCGTGCCGTCACCGAGGAACGTAAGCAGACGGTTGGACGTCGCAACCACCAGATCAGGATTCCCGTCACCGTTCAAGTCGCCGATCGTGGAACCGGGAAACGACCCGTGCACAAAGTAAAAATCCGGCTCGCCGAAGGTGCCATCTCCGTTTCCCAACTGAATGACCACCGCCGGAGCAAACCCCAGGAATCCCGAGATCGCCAGGTCCAGCTTTCCGTCCTGATTGAAGTCTACGGCGGCCAGCTCCCCGTTTAGGGGAGGTCGAACTTTGCGGCTCAAGCGAAAGGTTCCGTCACCGTTTCCCAGCCACAGGTACTGCTGGGCGAGTGAGTTGCTGACTACGAGATCCAGGATTCCGTCGCCATCAAAGTCTCCGGCAACGATGCCTTCCGGCTGTCTGCCGCTCTGATAAATCTGACTTTTCTGAAACGTTCCGTTGCCGTTTCCGAGCACCACCTCCACCTTCGGTCCAGCCCCGCCGCAGCCGCCATAGGCGGCCGCCAGGTCGAGGTTGCCATCTCCGTTGAAATCTCCCAGGGTAATCGCATAGGGATCGGCGTCGAGCTCGATGATGGTGTGCTGAACGAAGCTCCCCTTGCCATTTCCCAGAAAAATGTCAGCCCCCGCGCCAGATTCACAGCCTCCCTGATAAGTCACCACGAAATCGGGATTGCCATCGTGGTTGAAATCGCCCACGGCCAGGTGGGTTGGGAGTGAGCCGGTGGTGTAGACCTCCGGCGGAGCAAAGCAGGACTGCGCGACACAAATCGGGACGAGGAGCGCAAGAAGCGGCGACAGCGCAAATTTCCACGATGTCATACGTCACCCTAACCGGGCCGCATTCTGCCCTGACCGGCATCCGAAGTCAATGTGCGGGGCAGGACGGCGGACAGTTCCAGCCCTGCAATCCTTTCCTTTACCGTCAGCTACGGGAGGTTGCCGCTTCCCCGGGCCCCGGCAAACGCCTGATACAATTGCTTCATCCAGCGCCATGAAGTGCCCTTTTTGCGGTCATGAAAACGACAAGGTGGTCGACTCGCGCGAGAGCAAGGAAGCCGATTCCATCCGCCGCCGGCGCGAGTGCCTGAAGTGCGAAAAGCGCTTCACCACCTATGAGCGGATCGACGAGATCCCCTATATGGTGGTCAAGAAGGACGGCCGCCGCGAAAAGTTCGACCGTCAGAAAGTACTGAACGGGCTGTTGCGGGCTTGCGAAAAGCGGCCCGTCCCGATCAGCAAACTGGAGCAGATCGTCAATGAGGCCGAAGGCTTCGTCATCGAGTCGCCGGAGCGGGAACGCAAAACCAGCGAACTGGGCGAGCTGATCATGAACCGCCTGCGCCGCTACGACAAGGTCGCCTATGTCCGTTTTGCCTCCGTGTACCTGGATTTCAAGGACGTGCAAGAGTTCATGTCAGAGTTGAAGGATCTGCTCAAGACCAAGGATCCGGAGACGAAAGTGAAGGCTGCCAAGAGCTGAATCGGGGAAAACCCCGGGGAACAGGGAATGCCTCAATAACCCAAACCCAAATAAGTGAATTCTATGTCCCATAAAGTGACGCTCATTCCCGGCGACGGCATCGGCCCTGAAGTGACCCGTGCCACTGTGCGCATTCTCGAAGCCACCGGCCTCAAGTTCGAATGGGAAACCTTCGAAGCCGGCGCCGAAGCCTACGAGAAATACCACGAATACATCCCCAAGGAACTCATCCATTCCATCGAGCGCACTCACGTGGCTCTCAAGGGTCCCGTGACCACCCCCATCGGGGGCGGCTTTCCGAGTATCAACGTTGAATTGCGCAAGATGTTCGAGCTCTACGCCAACTTCCGCCCCATCCGCAACCTGCCCCATATCCCTACCCGCTATCCTGACGTCGATCTGATCATCGTTCGTGAGAACACCGAAGGCCTTTACTCCGGTATCGAGCACGAAGTCGTCCCCGGAGTGGTGGAGAGCCTGAAGATCATCACCGAGAAGGCATCCACCCGCATCGCCCGCTTCGCCTTCGAATACGCGCGCAAGAACAAGCGCAAGAAGATTCACGCCATCCACAAAGCCAACATCATGAAGATGTCCGATGGCCTGTTCATCCGCTGTTCACGCAACGTTTCCAAGGACTATCCCGAGATCACCTACGGTGAGCACATCGTGGACAACACCTGCATGCAGCTGGTGATGAATCCCTACCAGTACGACATGCTGCTGCTCGAGAATCTCTACGGCGACATCATCTCCGATCTCTGCGCCGCCTTCGTCGGCGGCCTGGGCTTTGTCCCCGGGGCCAATTTCGGCGAACACTGCGCCATCTTCGAGGCGGTTCATGGATCGGCTCCCGACATCGCCGGAAAGAACATCGCGAATCCCACCGCGGTGCTGCGCTCGGCATTGCTCATGCTGCGCCATATCGGCGAACCCGAAGCGGCGCTCAAGATCCGCGACGCTCTGGAGAAGGTTTATCGCGATCGCGAGAAGCTGACCCGCGACATCGGGGGCAAGTCGGGCACCTCGCAATTTGCCGACTTTGTCATTGCGGCCATGGAGTCGAGCAGCCAGCCCAAAGCGGCCGCCGAAGCCTCGCACGTTTAGCCCGGACCCGGCGCCGGGACAGCCGCCCCGGCTCTTGCCCGGGAGAGCGAAGCCTAGGCAGGGTGACCTCGTACCGCGAGAGATGCAGGTCCGTGTGTGCTCTGGTTTACATTTCTCGTTTGCCGTCCTGTTCATGGGGTATGATTTCAGAGCCTTTTCACGCGCACGCCCGCAATCCTCGATTGACCGTCTCTTCTGTTTTGCAGTAACATTCCCCCGAATCTGGGGACCAGGGGGATGGTGAATACAAATCGGCGAGTGGGGGTAGTTCTCTTCCAGCTCGGTGGACCCGACAGGCTGGAAGCGATTGAGCCTTTTCTTTACAACTTATTCTGCGACCCGGATATCATCGATTTCCCTTTCGCGCGGATTGGCCGCAAGCCTCTCGCCAAGCTGATCTCCAGCACCCGTGCCCGTAAAGTCCAGCATCACTATTCGGTCATCGGCGGGGGCTCGCCCATCCGGCGCTTTACCGAGCAGCAGGCCCGCGCGCTCGAAGCCCGTCTGCGGGAGGATGGCCTCAACGCCCGCTGCTTCGTTGCCATGCGCTACTGGCATCCCTTCACTGCCGAAGCCATCGCTCAAGTCGGAGCCGCCGGGTGCGGCGAAATCGTGCTTTTGCCGCTCTATCCGCAGTATTCGAGCACCACTACCGGCAGCAGCCTCAACGAATGGAATCGCCTCTACCGCGGCGATCTTCCCGTGCACACGGTCGACACTTTCTTTCACAACGAGCTTTACCTCGACTCGCTCGTGGAGAAGATCGACGAAGCGCTTGCCGGCTTCGCCGATCCCGCTCTCCCGGAACTCGTCTTCAGCGCGCACAGCGTGCCCGTCGCCGTCATCGAACGGGGCGATCCCTATCAGCGCCAGATTGAAGAGACTGTCGAATTGCTTGTGCGGCGCGGCGGATGGAGAAATTCCCGTCGCCTCTGCTACCAGAGCAAGATCGGTGCCAGCAAGTGGCTGCAACCGTCGCTGCACCGCACGCTGCGCGATCTGGCGGGCGAGAAGGTCCGGGAAGTCTGCATCGTCCCCATCTCCTTCGTCTCCGACCATGTCGAGACCCTGGGCGAGATCGATCACGAAGCGCGCGAAGAAGCGGCCGCCCTGGGGATCAAAAAGTTTGCAATGACTTCCGGTCTCAACGATTCTCCCATGTTCATCCGGGCGCTCGGGGAGTTGGTCACCTCCGCTCTCGGCTTGAACATGCATCAACCACGCGGTGGCGTTTCCCTGGTCGCAGCCGACTGACCGGCAGGTCACGCGTCGCACAAGAAGGGGTAGGAAGGATGGCAGAAACCGGCGTTCTCGGGCGTCTTCCCAAGTGGCCGCGCAAGGCGCTCAACAACTCAGTCATCGCAGCGGAGCAGGCTTACCGCAAGCGTTCCGGGCTCCCGCTGCTGAGCGATGCCGACATGGAAGCCCTCAAAGCGGGCGTGCCCATGTCGTGGGAAAGCGGCAATGGCGCACCCGCTGCCCCGGCGCCCGCTGCACCCGCTGCCGCTCCCGCAAGCCCCGCACCGTCCTCCGCCCCGGTGGCCGCCGCCTCTGCCGCCATCAGCGACGAAGTCAAAAAGATGGTCGCCGCCGGCAAGAAGTGGAGCAGGTCTTCGATCGCCGCCGAACAAGCCCGGCGCAAACGCAACAATCTTCCTTCCTTGAACGACGCCGAAGTCACCGCGCTGCTGGGAGAGCCGGCCGTGCCTGCGGCGGCGCCCGCAGCCACCGCAGCCGCACCAGTCGCGGCCCGCGCGGCGGCCCCGGCTGCGCCAGTCGCCTCCGCCGCGGCCTCGGTGGCGCGCGGGGGCACTTCGACCTCCTACGTGGGAACTCCGGCGGTGGGCACGTCGAAGGCGGCCGCCGCGGGAGGCGTTCCTGCCACCGGGCCCGAAGACAGCGAAATTAACCGCTCGCGCCGCCGCTTGTCCTGGGCTCTGGTCGCCGCGTTTCTCGCCGCCTGGCTTCTGGCGTTTTTCCGGTTCTTCCTGCCGCGCACCCTGTTCGAACCGGCAACTTCCTTCAAGATCGGCTATCCCTCGGATTTCGGGCTGGGCGTCGACACCAAGTTCCAGCAGCGATACCGCATCTGGGTCGATCGCACGCCGGACCGCATTTTCGTGATCTACGCCCGCTGCACCCATCTCGGCTGCACTCCCGACTGGAAACCGGCGGAGAACAAATTCAAGTGTCCCTGCCACGGCAGCGGATACGACAGTGAAGGCGTCAATTTCGAAGGCCCGGCGCCGCGTCCCATGGACCGCGCCCACGTCGAGATCGCCCCTGACGGCCAGATCCTGGTCGACGTCGCGAAACTCTACCAGTGGCCCAAGGGACAACCGAGTCAGTTCAACGAAGGCGACGGCACCAGCGGCGCCTGGCTGCGAGCGTAATCGGGAAGGGACAGCCGCCTCGGCTGTCCGGTCGAGCGCAGCTCGACAGCTTTTTGCAGGACGTAGCCGGCAGCCGAGTTGGCTGTCGCTACGCAAGGGGAAATGATGGCTGAAGAAAACAAGAACGGACAAAACGGCAACGGCACCCGCGTCGGCCTCCTCGAGCGCGTCAAGGCCGGCGTCAAGGAAGACATCCAGTCGATCAAAACCGACATGCCGGAGAAGGCGAAAGACCAGATTGAGGGCCTGAAAGATCCCACCAAGACCCAGGTCTACACCTCCATCTTCCGCCACAAGCACGACGACACGCCGCGCAACCGCGCCCTCGGCGTGCTCTCGAACGTATTCCTCCACCTGCATCCTGCAAAAATCAATCGCGACGCCGTGCGCTACAGCTACACCTGGGGCATGGGAGGGATCACCTTCTATCTCTTCATCGTCCTCACCTTTACCGGCGTGCTGCTGATGTTCTATTACCACCCGACCAAAGTGCAGGCCTTCCGCGACGTGCTCTACCTGGAGCACGACGTCCCCTTCGGGAAGATTCTGCGCAACATGCACCGCTGGGCCGCTCACCTCATGGTGATTGCCGTGTGGCTGCACATGTTCCGCGTCTTTCTCACTGGCTCCTACAAAAAGCCGCGCGAGTTCAACTGGAACGTCGGCGTGATTCTGCTCGTCCTGACGCTGCTGCTCTCCTTCACCGGCTACCTGCTGCCCGACGATCAACTTGGATTCTGGGCGGTGACGGTGGGTACGAATATGGCGCGCGCCACGCCGCTCCTGGGACACGAAGGCCCCTTCGGGCACCAATTGGGAATGACGCCCTACAACGACGTCCGGTTCGGACTGCTCGGCGGATCGATCGTCGACGCCAACGCCCTGCTGCGGTCCTACATCTGGCACTGTATCGGCATCCCCATCGTGGCTTCGATTTTCATGATTGTGCATTTCTGGCGGGTACGAAAAGACGGCGGCATCTCCGGCCCAGCCCCGGTCATGCTCGAATCGGAAGTAAAGGAACCGAAAAAGTAGCACAACTCAAGTGAGGGGCAGGGGTCTCACCGGTTCCCGATCGAACGGACAGGAAGAGATGTATCAGGGCATCGCTTCAGCGATGCCCTGAGCCAGGCGAATATCGCGCCTTCGGGCGCCGAGGGTTCAGAAATCATCGAGCTTCGGACGGCCGAGGGCGGCTGTCCCAGGTGAGGAACTTATGGATTGGCGACAACTCTGGGTCATCGCTTCCACTCCCGATAACGTGCCCATCGTGGCCCTGATCCCCCTGCTCATCTTCTATATCTACCTGGCATGGAAGCAGGCCAAGGCCAACGACGATCTCATCGGCGAGCTCGAAACCAATCCCGCCATGGCCAAGACCCATCACCGCAAGACCTGGCCCTTCCGTCCCGGATGGTCGAAGGAAGTACACGTCTGGCCTTTCCTGCTGCGCATCGAGTTCCTCGCCGCCATCATCGTCACCCTGGTCCTGATGGTTTGGTCCATAACGCTGAGTGCTCCGCTCGAGGAGCCTGCCAATCCCAACCTGACGATGAATCCTGCAAAAGCACCCTGGTATTTCCTCGGCCTGCAGGAGATGCTGGTCTACTTCGATCCCTGGATTGCGGGCGTCGTGATGCCCACGCTCATCATCATCGGCCTGATGGTAATTCCCTACATCGACACCAACCCCCTGGGCAGCGGCTATTACACGTGGAAGCAGCGCAAGTTCGCCATCGGCACGTTCCTGTTCGGCTTCATCGTTCTGTGGGTTTCGATGATCATCATCGGGACCTTCATTCGCGGTCCAGGCTGGCAATGGTTCTGGCCGGGGCAAACCTGGGATCACAACCGCCTCATTTATGAGGTGAACCGCGACTTGCCCGATATCTTTGGCATTACCAGTAACCTGGGCAAAGGCATCTTCGGCGCAATTGTTGTTGGCGGGTTTTACCTGGTCGGCGGATTCGTCGTGCACGCGCTCTTCCGCCGCTACAATCCCAAGAACTACAAGCGCATGAGCCTGCTGCAGTATTCCATCATGATGTTCTTCCTGATCACCATGATCGGACTGCCGGCCAAAATGCTGCTGCGCCTGCTTTGGCACATCAAGTACGTATGGATAACGCCGTGGTTTAACGTTTAGTCGCTGGCCGTTCGCCGTTGGGCGTGGGCCAGCCACGAATGACCGATCGCATTGCGCAGGGGGCAGCCGTCGCGGCCGCCCCCGGCGCGCAGCGCCGCAGTTCGAGCCAGCGACGAACGACCAAGGCTGACAGCGGTTTTACCGACGACTGTTTCTGGAGGATGTGGTGCCTGAACAACCTGTCCCCGAGCAAGATCCGATCGTAACCAAGTCCTACACCGTGTATTACGTGGTGGCGCTCGTCCTCCTTGTCGCCTCCCTGTTCTGGGCGCTCGAAGACGAGTTCTGGGGGCAGCGCCCATGGAAGGCCTTCCAGGAAAACTGGAAGACCCGCTACACCGCCTTCCTCAACAAGACCAACTCCACTTCCAAGCAGTCGCTTGACGAAATCCTGAAGAGCCCCGACTATCAGCAACTCGACCAGGCCGCCCAGAAAGCTGACGAAGCAGCCCGTCCCCGCAAGGGCGAACTGCAGAAAAAAATCACCGACCTCAACGCTCAGATCCTCGCTGTCCAAAGCGTCTTCACTGACAAGCGCGCCTACGTCAACGCCCTCACCTACCAGGTGGAGACCGCGACCGATTCCGCGAGCAAAAAGAAGCTGCAGGCCGAAATCGCCGATTACAAAAACGAACAATGGAACGTCGAATTCCCCGACGGTCACCGCGAGCAATACAACTTCGAGCGGCTGGAGGAAAAATATAATGCGCTCAAGGACGAGCGCACCAAGGTCAGCGCCGAACTGGGCGACGTCCTCAAGCCTGTCACCGACGCCAGCACCAAGGCTTCGCAGTACATTTCCGATCACGTCGTCGATCTCACTCCCACCCAGATCGACGGTCTCAAAAAGAAATACGCCGACTGGGATCCGCAAATCCAGCAGATTAATGTCGCCGAGGCCAACATCGTTGACCGCTGCGAGTCCTGTCATATGGGCATCCGCGAGCCCCTGAAGATTACCGCCGCCGCCCTCGCTCAGGACAACAAGGAGAAGAAGCCCGACGAGTACGACCGCGCCTTCGTCAGCCATCCCTCGCCCGAACTTCTGAAAATGCACGATCCCGAAAAGTTCGGCTGTTCGCCCTGCCACCAGGGCAATGGACGGGCCACCACCAGCGTTGAAAAAGCTCATGGCAACTACGAGCACTGGCTGTGGCCGCTCTTCCCCAAGGAAAACGCGGAAGCCGGATGCCAGACCTGTCACTCCGCCGACATGGTCCTGGTCAGCGGTGACGTCGGCTGGACCATCAGCGAGGGCAAAGACCTCTTCCGCCAGCGCGGCTGCATGGGCTGCCATCGCTACGAGGGGTATGACAAGGAACCCGAAGACCTGACCAACCTCAGCCAGCAGATCAAGCAATTCGAGCAGCAGAAGGTCGACAACCTCAAGCAGGCCGCTTACCTGATGAAGCAGGCCGACGCCGCGCAGACCAACGATGAAGCCAACAAGCTCAACGACGACGCCATCGCGCTGCGCGTGGCCAACAGCAAGATCGACGGACGCATCCAGCAGCTCGACTTCCAGTCCCACAGCCTCCTTCAGGACCAGAAAAAAGTTGGCCCCAACCTCAAAGACATCCGCCTCAAGCTCAACAAGAACTGGATTCCCGTCTGGCTGAAGAAGCCCACCGACTTCCGTCCCGCCACCAAGATGCCGAACTTCCGCCTGAACGATCACCAGATTCAGGCCATTTCCGCCTTCCTGTGGCAGAGCGCGCTCACCGATCCGCTGCCCCCGCAAAAGCCCGGCAACGTCGACCACGGCAAGGAACTGTTTGAAACTCGCGGATGCCTCGCCTGCCACTCCATCGGCGAAGGCGATCAGATCCAGGGCGGCACCTTCGCCGCCAACCTCAGCCGCGTGGGCGAAAAGGCCAATTACGAGTATCTCGTCCGCTGGGTGCACAACGCCCGCCAGCGCACGCGCCCCTATTGCCCCTACGAGAAGAAAGACATCGGCCTGGAGGATTACGCCAGGAAAGGCCTGCCCTATGTCTTCGATCTCGAGCACAGCCGCTGCCCCAACGACGGACACGAACTGCAGGTGCAGAACATGACCGTCATGCCCAGCCTGCGCCTCAGCGAAGACGATGCCCGCGACATCGCGTCATTCCTGATGACTCAAAAACATCAGGAGCCTGCCGCCTACGCCAATGCCTCTTTCATGGATGATCCCAACCTGAAATCCGAAGGCAGGAGATGGGTGCAGCACTTTGGCTGCGCCGGATGCCACGAGATCGCAGGACTCGAAGAGGAAGGCCGCATCGGCACCGAACTCACCTTCGAGGGCTCCAAGCCCATAGAACGCCTCGACTTCGCCCTCTTCACCGAGGTCGCCGAGCGCGGCGGGAAAGAGCCCATCACCAATCCGGAAGACCTTACCCGCTTGCCCGACGGCCCCGCCAAAGGCCCCTGGTACGATCATAAGGGATTCTTCGAGCACAAGCTCGCCGAGCCCGAGATCTACGACAAGGGTATGGTGAGGAGCGAGACCGAAGCCCTGCGCATGCCCAATCTGCACTTGAGCAAGGAGCAGATCCTCGCCCTCTCCACGTTCCTGCAAGGCAGCGAAGAATCTTCCCTGCCCCAGAGCTACCAATACAAGCCGGGCGACGCCCGCCACGACATTCAGGAAGGCTGGTGGGTGGTCAAGAAATACAACTGCATGGGATGCCATCAGTTCATCCCCGGGCAGAAAACCATCCTCATGGGCCTGAAAAAATATCAGGACTCGCCGGAACAACTTCCTCCGAAGCTTCTCACCGAGGGAGCACGCGTCGATCCCGAGTGGCTCCGCAAGTTCCTGTCGAACCCGTCGCTCAGCGACACAGACACCAACCGCAACGGCGTGCGTCCGTACCTCGCCGTGCGCATGCCCACGTTCTCCTTCTCCGATAACGAACTGCGCAAGCTGGTGCGTTTCTTCCAGGCGCTCTCGCAGCAGCCCATCCCCTACATTCCTGAGGAAGTCCCTGCGCTCACCGCCAAGGAAACCGACATGGCGCGCAGCCTCTTCTCGTCGACCGCCGCGCCCTGCCTGAAGTGCCACGCCACCGGTGATCCTGCGCACGACAAATTCGCCACCGCGCCCAACTTCCTGCTCGCCCGCCAGCGCCTCAAGCCCGACTGGGTCGAGCGCTGGATCATCGATCCCCAGGCCATCAGCCCCGGCACCTCCATGCCCTCGGGCCTGTTCCGCAAGCAGAACGACCAGTGGATCTTCTCCGGACCGACGCCGCCCAGCTTCCAGGGCTATGACAAGGACCACACCAAGCTGTTGGTCGACTACATTTTCCAACTCACACCGGAGGAACAGCGCCGCGTCGCCGCCGCTATGGGTAAAACCCGCGCCTCGACGCATCCTCCGGCACACGACAGGGTCTCCGCCCGAAAACCGCCAGCCAGCAGCCCGGCAGGCTTCGGAGGTTCGCGCTAGAATATAGAGTTCGCTACAAGTGAAGGGACTGTCCAGAGGGCCGAGGGTTTTCTTGGCGATCTCCGCGGCCCTTCCGCGCATACTGAGCTTTAGGATTTTCTTTGCGCACTTTGCGCCAACTTCGCGGTCTTTGCGGCGAAAAACTTTTGCTTGTGCACTCAACTCTACGAAAGGGCGACATCATGAATCGCACCAAGACGTGGCTAGTAATGCTCGCATCGTTGTGTCTGCTGTTAGCCGCCTGCAACAAGAAAGAGGACACCGGAGAATCCGCCAGCGCTCCAGCCAGCACTCCAGCGGCCGCTCCCGCCGCCACCCCCATTGATCCCGCCACCGTCGCCAGCGTCAGTGGCACGGTGAAACTCGACGGCGCTGCTCCCAAGGCGGCCAAGATCGACATGAGCCAGGATCCCGCCTGCAAGGGTGACAACACCGCCCAAACCATCGTCGCCAACAACGGCAATCTCGCCAATGTCTTCGTCTACGTCAAAGAAGGACTCGGCGACCGCACCTTCGACGTCCCCAAAGACCCGGCCAGCATCGATCAGAGGGGATGCCAGTATCATCCCCACGTACTCGGCGTCATAACCGGGCAGACCATCGAGATCAAGAACAGCGACCCGACCACCCACAACATCCACCCCACTCCCGCCTCCAACCGGGAGTGGAACGAGTCGCAGCCGCCGTCGGCGGCCGCGCTTGAGAAAAGCTTCGCCCGCGAAGAGATCATGCTGCCCGTCCGCTGCAACCAGCATCCGTGGATGAAGATGTACATCAATGTGGTCAAGAGCCCCTTCTTTGCAGTCACCGGACCCGACGGCAGGTTCGAAATCAAGGGCCTGCCTCCGGGCACTTACACCCTGGCCTTTGTTCAGGAAAAACTCGGCGAGCAAACCCAGCAAGTCACCCTCGCCGCCAAAGACTCAAAGACCGTCGACCAGACGTTCAAACAATAGGGTTTGCGTTGTAGGGACGGGCCTTCCCCCGTCCCTTCGACCCAAATCACGCAGCGGCAGGACGGGCGTCCTCGCCCCGCCCCACGAACAGACAGCTTTTGGGGTGGCGCAGGCGCTCGAGCGCCCGGAATCGCTGCTAGCAAACAGATTCGGGGCTTCAGCCCCCAGGAGTCGGATTCTGAAGGCCCTGGCCACAACGTATCACCGCGCTCATCACGCCTTCGCCGTCTTCGTGGCCTGCGCTACTCTGGTGGTCATCACCGCCGGAGCCCTGGTCACCAGCAACGACGCCGGACTCTCCGTCCCTGACTGGCCCACCTCCTTCGGGTACCTCATCAAGGTCCCGCGCTTCGTCGGCGGCGTCCGCTTCGAATGGACCCACCGCATGCTCGCCGGGTCGCTTCTCGCTCTCACCCTCACCATCGCTCTCTGGACCCTGCTCGTCGAGCGCCGCCGCTGGCTGCGCTGGCTGGCCATTGGCGCCTTCTGCACCGTCATCATGCAGGCCATCCTCGGCGGCCTGACCGTGCTCATGTTCCAGCCGCCCGCGGTCTCCACCGCTCACGCCACGGTGGCGCAAACTTTCTTCTGCATCGCCGTCTGCATCGCCGTCTGCACCGGACGCCGCTGGGTGGAAGAAGTCCCTCAAGTCGAGCAGGACACGCACCGCCCCACGCTGTTCACGCTCACCCTGCTCTCGATCTTCGTGTTGTATGTGCAGCTGATTCTCGGTGGCATGTTCCGCCACCACGGCATGAGCTGGTGGCCGCATGTGCTTAACGCCGTCTCCGTCGCCATCGTGCTCACCTGGACCGGCGTCCGCGCCCTGACCGTCTACTCCCGCATTGACGCCGTCCGCCGGCCTGCGATCCTGATGATCTCCCTGCTGATGGCGCAGCTCTGCCTCGGCTTTCTCGCATTCCTTACCCGTGTAGCCTGGGGACGAGACGCCGTGCAGCCCGAGCTTCCCATGGTCGCCTCCACCGTCGCCCACGTGGCAGTCGGAGCCATGCTGCTCGCCACCGCCGTTGTCCTCGCCATCCAGGTCTGGCGGCATGTTCCCGTCAGCTTCGAAGAACGCGTCACCACCACCCAAGGAAAACCCGTCACCGCATGAGCATCGCCACGCATCCTCTCGCCCTGCCGCGCAGCGGAACCCGTCTGCTCGCCCGCGATTTCGCCGAACTCATCAAGCTGCGCGTCACCACCCTCATCGTCATGACCGCCGGGGCCGGCTTCTACTTTGGCGCCCTCCGCTCCGGCGTCTCTTCCCTGTCGTGGGCGCTCTTCCACGCGCTTCTCGGGATCGGCTTGATCTCCGGCGGCACCGCCGCCCTCAATGAAGTCATCGAACGTGACATCGACGCCCGCATGCGCCGCACCGCCCTGCGCCCCCTGCCCAGCGGCCGCATGAGTCTCGCGCACGCCGCGCTAGTCGGGGGGCTGCTCACTCTGGGCGGCGCTCTGTACCTCGGCCTCGCCCTCAATCCCCTTACCGGGCTTCTGGCCCTCGCCACTTCGGTCGTCTACCTCGGCGCCTACACCCCGCTCAAGACCGTTCACCCGATCTGCACCTTCGTCGGCGCTTTCCCCGGCGCCATGCCCGGCGTGCTCGGCTGGACCGCCGCCCGCGGCCGCCTCGAGTGGCCCGCCCTGGTGCTGTTCGCCATCGTCTTCTTCTGGCAGTTCCCGCACTTCTTCTCCATCGCGTGGCTCTACCGCGAGGATTACGCGAAGGGCGGTATCCGCATGCTGCCGGTGGTCGAACCCGACGGCCGCTCCACCGCCCGCCGGATCCTGTTCTATTCGCTCGGACTCATTCCTATCAGCCTCCTGCCCTCCTTCCTGGGCATGGCAGGCCGCACTTACGGAATCGGCGCATTTCTGCTGGGCGGAGCCCTGCTCGGTTTCAGTCTCCGCCTGGCCGCCACTACCCGTGGAGGGGCAGGTGCCCCCACCCGCCTGGCGGAGCGCAGCCCCGTCCGCTCCAAGCCCCTGGCTCGCAACTTACTCCAGGCCACCGTGTTCTACTTGCCGTTGCTGTTCGCTCTGATGATGTGGAATGCGCTGGGAGCGTAAAATACCCTGTGGTCACCAAGTCCCCCACTCTCGCCCCTGATGCCCCGGAAACCGATCTCGCCCCCGCTGCCGTCATCTCGGTCGAACACATCGTCCACAAATACGAGAACCGCACTGCCCTCGACGACGTCTCCTTCGACGTCGGCGCCGCCGAACTGTTCGGCCTGCTCGGCCCCAACGGCAGCGGCAAAACTACGCTCTTCCGCATTCTCTCGACGCTGATGCTTGCGAGCGGAGGCCGCGCCGTTATTCTCGGCGCCGACGCCGCCAAAGATCCCAACCGCCTCCGCCGCCAGATTGGCGTCGTGTTCCAGGCACAGAGCATCGACATCAAGCTCACCGCGGAAGAAAATCTCTGGCATCAGGGACACCTCTACGGGCTCCACGGCAAAACCCTCAAATCCCGTATCGAAGAAATGCTGGCGCGCGTCCGCCTCCTCGATCGCGCCCACGAGAGAGCCGAGACGTTCTCGGGAGGCATGCAGCGCCGCCTCGAACTCGCCAAGGGTCTGCTGCATCACCCCTCGGTTCTGCTGCTCGATGAACCTACCACCGGACTCGACCCGGGCGCCCGCCGCGATCTCTGGCAATACCTCCAACTGCTCCGCGACGAGGAAAAAGTAACTGTTATCGTCACCACCCACCTGATGGAAGAAGCCGAACGCTGCGACCGTCTGGCCATCCTCAATCAGGGCAAGCTTGTCGCCCTGGGAACGCCAGGGGATCTCAAGCGCGAAATCGGGGGCGATATCATCCTGCTCGACACCGCCAACCCGGATTCGCTCGCCCAGCGTATCAGGCAGCGCTTCCAGGTCGATGCCCAGGTCCTCGCCGGACAAGTTCGCCTGGAACGGGAAAACGGCCACCGTTTCATCACCGACGTGGTCGAATCCTTCCCCGGCGAAATTCAGGCCATCTCCGTCAGTAAGCCCATGCTCGAAGACGTCTTCATCCACCGCACCGGCCACCGCTTCTGGACCGATGAGGAAAAAACCGAAGAACCCAATGACAATGACAGGCACCCGTCCTGACCCCCTGACATTCCCGGCGCAGCGAGGAATCCGCATTTCTTTTGCCTGGAGACGGGCGCTCTCGCACTCCCGGCCCAAAGCTGGCGAGAGCGTTCTCCGCGCAACCTCCGCGATTCAAGACTTCCCGGAAAGGTACTGAGACAATGGCAAGCCAATCCGCAACCCTCCCCACCCCGGTCTCGAGCGGCGTGTTCCTTCCCGCCTTCACCCTGTGGTACCGCGAGGTCGTCCGCTTCTACCGTCAGAAGAGCCGCGTGATCGGCGTCATCGCCTCCCCACTCCTGTTTTGGGTCGTGATCGGCTCCGGTTTCGGCAGTTCGTTCCGTTCCGGCAACGCTGCCGGTCAACAGCACTACCTCGACTACTTCTACCCCGGCGCGCTCATCATGATTGTCCTGTTCACCTCCATCTTCACCATGATGTCGGTGATCGAAGACCGCAAAGAAGGCTTTCTCCTGTCGGTACTTACGGCGCCCGTGCCACGTTCGGCGATCGTCCTCGGAAAAGTCCTCGGAGGCACCACCCTCTCTGCCATCCAGGGCCTGATCTTTCTCGCCTTCGCCCCCCTGGTTGGCGTCAACCTGACCAGCGCCGGCCTGTTCTGGGTGGTGGTTGTCGTCTTTCTGGTGTCGTTCTCGTTGACCGCGCTAGGCTTCACCATCGCCTGGCCCATGGACTCGAACCAGGCCTTCCACGCCATCATCAACCTGTTCCTGATCCCCCTCTGGCTGCTTTCAGGATCGCTCTTCCCTCTCTCCGGCGCTGCCGGATGGATGCGGATACTTATGGAAATCAACCCTCTCACCTACGGCGTCGAAGCCCTGCGCATACTGCTCTATCCCGGCAGCCCGTCCCAGTTTTCGCTCACCGATTCGATGGCCACTCTGTTATTGTTCACGCTGTTCATGTTCGGCCTGGCCTTCGTCATGGTCAACCGCAGGACGACGAAGCCAGCCGCGTAAGGAGATTTCCGATTGACGATTGGCGATTGAGTCCCCTCGAAGATGAAGGAGAAGAAGCCTGCGACTGAAACCGGCCTGGGTATTTCCAATCGTCAATCAGAAATCGACAAACAAAAAATTCATGCAGCTCGTCCCCCCTCAATACGCCATCTACCCGGTGATCGATGCCTCGCTCAACGGCGCCAGCGCCGTACTGCTCATCATCGGACGCGCTTACATCAAACGCGGCCGCATGGCCGCGCATCGCCTGGTGATGCTTGCCGCGCTCACTTCTTCCACCCTGTTCCTGATCTCGTATCTCTATTACCACTCTCACGTTGGATCGATTGGCTTTCAGGGACGCGGCATCTGGCGGCCGATCTATTTCACCCTGCTCACCAGCCACACGATTCTTGCCGCCGTGATTGTGCCCATGGTGATCATCACCGTGAGCCGCGCACTGCGCGAACGCTTCGACCGGCACCGCAAGATCGCCCGCTGGACGTTTCCCTTGTGGCTGTACGTCTCGGTCACCGGGGTCGTAATTTATTTCATGCTGTACCGGATATTCAGCAGTTAGCATTGAGCGCTCGGCGTTCAGACATGACGGGCGCCTGCCGGTTTCGATCACGAAGCCAAAACGGCTGAATCCGACAACTGAGTGCTGAAGGTTTTGACGCCAATGTCCACCGTTCGTCTGAAAATCGACGTCAGCGGCACGGTTGGTGATGAAGCCTGGCGACAGCTCAAACAATACGAAGAAATTCAGAGCGCCGACTTCGGGCCGCAGTTCGGGTCGGGAGGACGCTGCAACCACGCGCTCAATGCTCCCCACAACCAGGGCGAGTGGATCGGCGCGGAAATCAAAGTGCAAACTCCGCTGCTCGCCCAGTACGCGGTTTCCCACTACCTGGAACAGGATCGCGTGATTGACGCGGATGTGGTGGACTGAGCACTCAGCCCAACCTCGTTCTTCCTTGGGGAAATGGATCAGGTCCAATCGGAGCACGGGTTTGCCGGCCGGTAATGCCCGCGATCTGGCTGAATGCATGCCGAATGCCGGGTGCTTTGTTATGCTTCTCCCAATGACCGCCACCACCCCGTCGCCCGCCATCCGGCACCGCATGTCCACCAGGCAGCGCCTGTTGTTCTTTCTCACGGCCTGGCTCATCGTGCTGATGCCGTTTCTTTTCTGGTGGAACACCTGGTTCGGGCGTGCGCTTTCCGACAAAAAGATTGCCGAGTACCTGAGAGATGAACAACATCCGAGGCACATTCAGCACGCGCTGGTGCAGATCGGCGAGCGCATGCAGAAGCACGATCCGGCTGTTGCGTTGTATTATCCCGAACTGATTCGCCTGTCGACTCATCACGTCGACGAAGTGCGCAACACCGATGCCTGGGTCATGGGACAGGACGCGTCGTATCCGGACTTTCACTCCGCGCTGCTGCCCATGCTCAACGATCCATCGCCCCTGGTGCGCGGCAACGCAGCCTTGTCGCTGGTGCGTTTTGGCGATGCCACCGGCCGTCCGCAGATTGTTGCCTTGCTGATGCCCGTGACGGTAATTGCGCCGCAGGCAGGAAAGCTTGTGGACACGGCCGCCTCCGGCACCAGCATTCGCCAGGGCGGCGCGGTTGCCAAACTGCAAGCAGGAAGCGAGACGGTCGAGGTGCGCTCGCCCATCACCGGACGCCTGGCGGTGCTGAATGCGCAGGACGGACAGAGCGTCGCCGCGGGCGCCGCGATTGCCACAATCTCGCCCGGAGAAGAACAGGTGTGGGAAGCGCTGCGAGCCCTCTACCTGGTGGGACAACCCGCGGACCTGCCGCTCGTCGCCGCCTACGAACGCGAGGTGCCCGACGTCCCCGATCGCGTGCGCCAGCAGGCGATCGAGACCGAGAAGGCGATTCGGGCCCGGGCGGGGCCGGGGCTTTAGGCGTGGCGCAGGTACCGGGTCTACGGCTCGGCCGGACGGGCGCGGCGCGCCCCCGCGGCGTTCTTGTGCGTTATTATCTATAAGATATAGTTTCAGGCTTGCGGCAAATATCGAGGTGGCAGCGTCGGCGCCGGGCACAAACCTGGTTCTTGGCTGAGCGCTCACAGCTGAAAGCCGAGAGCTAGATTCCCATCACTCCCACTTCTTTTTCGACCTCCACCGTGTCGACCATTACGATGGCGTCCCAGGGGCAGCCGTCGAGGAAACAGCCATCGGGGCCCTTCGAGGTGCACTTCTTGCAGCCGATGCAGAGGATGGGGTCGACCTGGATGCGGCCAAAGGGGGGATGGTCCTCGTCGGGCACCCAGAACATGCAGTCTTCGACGGGACAGTACTCGACGCAGGCGGGCGATCCGGCGCATCCCGTGCAGCACTCGGTGATCACCGCCAGTTCCTTGGGTTTTTTCTTGCGCGGAGTTGTAAGTCCTTTGGATCGAGGTTCGTGCTTGAGTTCGTCAGGGACCAGGCCCGGGTTTCCGGTGGACATGGTTGTCGATTATAGCACTCGGTCGTCGGCACTCGGCATTCGGTCATGGTGCGGGCGTGGCTGCTTTCCGATTTCCGCGAGATGGCAAGAAGCGCGATGGGCTGAGTGCGGACGACATGGTTCACCTGTCGCCCATGGGCCGTCTCCACTTCTGGTATAGTTTCCTTCCAGCCTCCGTAAGGAAAATCATTTCGCTTCCCGCGTGGAAGGAGTCCCGTCATGGCAGGAAAAAGCGTCAACAAGGTTATCTTGTTAGGCAATCTGGGAAAAGATCCGGAGTTGAAATACACCCCTCAGGGCACGGCGGTGGCCAAGTTCACCCTGGCGACGAACGAGCGCTTCAAAGACAAAGAGGGGCAGTGGCAGGACCGCACCGAGTGGCACAACCTCACCGCGTGGGCGCGCACCGCCGAGATTGTCGGCGAATATTTGAAGAAGGGCAGCAAAGTGTATATCGAAGGCAGCCTGCGGACGCACTCCTGGGAAGACAAGCAGACCAACCAAAAAAAATACATGACGGAAATCATCGTGAATGATCTGGTGCTGCTCGGTGGACGCGGCGAAAGTGGAGGTGATTTCTCCGGCGGATCGCGCCAGCGGGACAATAGTTTCGATCAGCGCACGCCCGAACCCGAGCCGGCCGCGGCCAGTCCGATCAGCGACGAGGATATTCCCTTCTGAAGTTTCACAGAGAGGCGGGCCGCAGGACGCCCGTCCTCCAATCTTCTTTCTTCTTTTCTTACCACAGACACACTGGGGCACAGGGAATGCGTTTGCCCGCTTCGCGGGGCAAACGGACGGGGCGTCTGTCCCCGCGCGGGTGGTGCGCGGGGACGCCTCCTCCGCGATCATGTTCGGCCTCGGAAAATCCTCCTAGAACGAGAACTTGGCGGAGAACTGCAGTTGGCGCGGGTTGAATACGGTTCTCGGCGCGCCGAACAAGGGGTTGGGAACGGGCGGTCCGGCCAGCGGGCATCCGGCGACCTGTAGGTTCTGAATCGCCTTGGAGACGTGATCGTTGTAGCTTCTGGGCACCAGGCCATTGCAGAAGTTGTAAGTGCCGTAAACCGAGGTGACTTCGTCGACGTTGGCGCGGTTGAACAGGTTGAAGGCATCGACGGCCAGGTCGAGCCGCAGTCTTTCCGTCAAGTGGAAATAGCGCGAGAGGCGCATATCGACCGAGCGCAGGCTGTCGCCTTCGTAGGTGTTGCGTGGCGCGAAGCCGACGCGGTCGGTGACCGGGTTGGTATCGCCGTTGGCGTCGAAGCCGACGAACAGGGTGAAAGGACGCGGCGACTGCACGGTAACGATACCGCTCAGTTCGAAATTGCGGGCGAATGTGTTGGACGGGCCGTCGGCGGTGAAGTTGGCGATGAAGCGGTGGCGCACATCCTGATTGGAGAGGGCGCGCTCGGCGGCGCGGTCGTAGAGATCCTGCGGCGTGCTCACGAAGGTGGTGAAGGTGCCGTCGTCCAAAGTCTTCGAAAAAGTGTAGTTGGCCTGGAAGCGGACATACTTGCCGTAGCGTTCGGAGGCCTGCAGGGTCATGCCGTGATAGACGGAGTTGCCGCTGTTGTCGGTGAAGTAGAGCAGGCCGGCGTTGGTATAGAGCGGGCCGCTGAAATTGGCTTTGCCCGTGGGCCATCCCGGCAAGATGGGAGGAGCGGGGGAGCAAACGGCGATGCCGGGATTATTCACGCCCTGAACGGGACAGACGTTGAGGTTCTCGGCGCGCACCTGGTGATGAGCGGCGGCGAACAGATACCCGGCGCTGACGGTCAGGCCGTGAGAAAGCTCCTGATCGATTTCGAGGCTGGCCTGCTCGGAGTATGGAATGGGGCTGCGATGATCGACCAGTCCGGCACCGGCGGTGACGAGGGATCCCTGCGGGCCGGTGATGAACTGAGTGGGAACCTGGCCGGTGCGCAGCAGGGTGTAAGCGTCGTTGGATGGAGCTTGCTGCAGGAACAAAGGCAGGGGCGCGGGTAAGGCAGGCTCCTGGTTCAGCACCCAGGTGGCCGTCTCGGCGCCTTTGCGCACGCCGGGGATAGTGACTCCGGGAATGACGACGGGGCGCTGCGGCTTGGTGATGAACAGGAACGAGAGGTTGTAGCGGTCAGCGAAGATGCCATAGCCGGCACGGATGACGGTCTTGGGCGTGGGCGCATAGGCAATGCCGACGCGGGGTTGCACGCCGTCGTAATGGGGATCGATTTGCTTCGAGAGCCCGGTCTCAAAGTCGTAGCGCAGGCCGTAATTGAGCGTGATCTTGGGGGTAACGCGCCACTGATCCTGGAAGAACCATCCAAAGTAGCTGTGGTTGAGGGTTTCCGAGAAGTTGGCGGTCTGCGACGGCAGATACGCGTAAGGCCAGTTCGGAGTATTGGGCACGATGGTGGGAATGGTGAGGCCGGTCGAGGGGATGGGGCCCGAACCGACCGGGGCGCCCCAGAAAATAATCGGGACACCGTTCTGGTTCACGGTCGCAGGATTCAGATCGAGCGGACACGGGCCTTCGGTGGGGAAGGCGATGGGGTTGGGATTCGGCGTGCCCGAGTGATCCTGCGCGTAAACGAAGTTGCTGAAGTCGGCGAGGCAGTTGAGGCCGGGCAGAATGATTCGCATGGGAGTGAACCCCGGCCAGGTGACGTAGTTCTGAATGTAGTTCAAGTCAAAGCCGAACTTGGCGGAGTGGTTGCCGCGGATCCAGGCGACGGAGTCGGAGAACTGCACGCGGTTTTCGAAGATATTGTCGAGCACGCCGAAGTTGTGTCCGAACAGCAGGGTATTGGGAATGTCGAGGTTGGGTTGTCCGGTGACACCGGGGAATCCGTAGTGACGGCGGGCGTACTGCACCAGCGCGGTGTTGACCAGGTTGGGGCGCAGCACGGAGTTCACGGTGCCGACCAGCGACTGATCGCGCACGAAGACATTGTGGCCGCTGGAGGGAGCGCCGATGCCGCCGCCATCGAGCGTGGCGCCGACGAGCTCGTTCAGGTCGCGTCCGTCTTCGATGTTGTAACGCACCGATAACTGGTTTCTGGGATTGAAGGCGTGGTCGACCCGGATGATGCCGTAGTCTCTGTCCTTGGTCTTGAGCAGGTTCAGGTTCTCGGGCTGAATGCCGAGGATGGCTTTCGCGGCGTTGATCTCGGCCAGATTGCCGCTGAGGACGGCGGGGAAGGTGGGCGACTCGCCGCGGCGCTGGCCCTCGTAGTTCACGAAGAAGAACGTCTTGTCTTTGACGATGGGGCCGCCGAGAGTGCCGCCGAACTGGTTCTGGCGCAGCACGTAGGGCGCGGGCGCAGCCTGCAGGATGGAGCGGGCGTCGGTGGCGTTGTTCTGGAAGTATTCGTAAAGAGATCCGTGCAGGTTGTTGGTGCCGGTCTTGGTGACGATGTTGACGATGCCGCCCATGGCGCGTCCGTACTCGGCGCCGAAGCTGTTGTTGACGACCCGGAACTCGTTGACCGCTTCCTGCGGCGGGGTGGAGCGCTGGGATCCGGTGGCGGTGTTGATGTTGTCGGCGCCATCGACGGTAACTTCGTTCGACAGATCGCGCATGCCGGCGAAGGAGACGCGGGTGACTTCAAACTCGGTGATGGTGGACTGCAAGCTGGTGCGTCCGGTGGCCACCCCGGGGGTAAGCAGGGCGAAGTCGGTGAACTGGCGTCCGCTGATGGGGAGCGAATCGATCTGCCGGCTGTCGATGACCTGGCTGATTTCCGTGCGCGTGGTCTCGACGGGCGGCACTTCGGTGTTGACCGTGATGGTCTCGGTGCCGGAGGCGACCCTGAGGCTGATGTTGACGGTTGCGGTCTGGCCAACGGTGAGCTGGATGCCGGTCTGGGTGTACTTGGCGAATCCGGTGTAGACGGTGGTGAGTTCGTAGGATCCCGGCGGCAGGCTGGGGATGAAGTAATAGCCGTCGGCGTTGGATTGCGCGGAGTAGGTGCGGTTGGTGTTGGTCTCGCGCGCGGTGACCGTGGCGCCGACCACGACGCGTCCGCTGGCGTCGAGCACGGTGCCGTTCAGCTGGGCGAAGCTGATAGTGGCCTGGGCGAAGGCCGAGGACCCGAGCAACGGGAGAACGAGAAGGGCGGCAACCAGAACGCGCAGACGGGATGTCATAGGAGTTCTCTTTCAGATCGAACGTACGTTCGAAATTTGGGGCAGAGACTGCGCTGGACTTCAGGTTCAAGTGCGAACAGTTGACCGAGGATTTGCCGGTAGTCGATGGCGGGCGTTCGCTGGGAGCTCGGTGATCTCTCCCAGAAGAGTCCGGGAAGATCGAAACTCGTGCTGCGGGTCTGCCGTTGTACCGGGCGAGGGCACACAGTCATGGCCAGGGGCGCCTCCCACACAGGCCGCTGTTAAATCGAACGTCCGTTCTTGTTTGTACCTGAGGGCGAGTATTTTGCATAAGACCGACAGAGTGTCAAGAGAAATCAAACCGCTTCGCGCGCAGGTGTGCGATTACCGGACTCCCTTCCCCACACTTCGCGTGCAGTGTCAGCCACCAAGCGGAGTTTCGCCTCCTGATCTTGAGCGCTGAGGCGGTTCCCTTCGAGGGTCGATGCGAAGCCACACTGCGGGCTCAAAGCCAGGCGTTCGGGCGAAATGAATTGTGAAGCGGCGTCGATGCGCTGCTTCAGTTCATCTTTGTGTTCAAGGGCGGCTTTCTTGGAGCTGACCAGTCCTAGGACAACGGTGCGATCTTCTGGGACCTGGGCGAGCGGTTCGAAACCGCCGGAGCGCTGGTCGTCGTATTCGAGCAGGAAGCGGTCGAAGCGCGTGTTGCGGAAGACCCTGGTGATGGGGCCGTAGTCTCCGGCGGCGTAGAACTTGCTTTGATTGTTGCCGCGGCAGAGATGGAGTCCGAAGATGACGCCCGGGTGATGGCCGACGACAGCGTTGTCCATCTCGATGGAGATATCGAGCAGGCGGTCAGGATCGCTGCCGCGCTGGCGGTATCCGTCGCGCAGAGTGGGATCGAGCAGCGCGGTGTACTGGGGAGAATCGATCTGGATGTAGGTGCAGCCGAGGCGGATGAGTTCGGCGACTTCTTCGCGCAGGATGTCGACGAGGTCGGCGAGATAAGCCTCGACGCTGGGATAAGCGGCGCCTGACTTTTTTGCGTCGTAGTAGGCGGCAGCCTGTTGCGCGCTGACCAGCGTGGTTTTGGCGACGCGGCCGGTGCGGGCGCGCAGGTAGGTGAATTCCTCGGCGCACATGTGACGCTTGCGGCGGAGGCGGGAGACGACGACTGGGCGCTGCAGGACGAGTTCCTCGCCCTTCTCGTCGCGGAAAGGGATGGCCCATCCGCCGAATTTGTCGTAGCCCTCGACGGCGTCGATGAGGTGTCCGTAAAAGGCGTAGCGGCGCATTTCGCCGTCGCTGACCACGTCGAGTCCGGCGCGTTCCTGGAGGGCGACGGCTTCATCGACGGCACGGTCTTCGATCTGCTTGAATTCCTTTTCTGAGGTTTTTCCGGCGTCGTGTTGCTCGCGGGCTTGTTTCAGGTACTCGGGGCGCAACAGACTTCCGACGACATCGCTTCGGTACACGGGGGCCTCCCGGGCGTGGACACGGTTGTACTATACGACCGCTGTCAAGTTGGGGGCGAGCGCGGGTAGGCCAAAGCTCGAAGGGTTTTATTACGGTTCCTGGTTGGCACGGAAGATGACGTAGCTGCGGATGGCGGCGGCGTCCTGGTGCGAGAGTTCGGGAGCAAAAGAGATCATGCCGTTCTGCTGCAGCAGGCCTCCGAGGATGATATAGAACCACTGATCATCGGCCAGGGTGCTCGAGTAGCGGAGATCGGGAAGCACGCCGCCGCTGACGGCAACGTCTCCATGACAAGCGGCGCAGTAACGCTGGAAGAGTTGTTCGCCGTGATGGATTTCGGCGGTGGAGGCGGTGGACCGCGGGGGATCGAGAGCCGGCAGCCCGTCTTCGGGCGCGGGCGGCAACGTCCCCTGGCCATTCAGTTTGAAGGCCAGCAGGCGGCTGAGGTTGCGCATGCGGCCTGACTTCCATGAGACTTGGCCGGTAGCGAGAGGAAAGACACCGCCCCATCCGGCGAGGACAGCGACATATTGTTCGCCATTCACGGTGTAAGTGACGGGCCCGGCCATGACGCCGGCCTGCGCATCAAAACTCCAAAGCCGCCGGCCGTTGTCAGCGCGGTAGGCTTCGAAGTGACCGTCGGCCGTGCCTTCGAAGACAAGATTGCCGGCGGTCGCAAGCGTGCCTCCGTTCCACGGTCCGATCCGGTCGATGGTCCAGGCACGGGTTTGGCGGATGGGATCCCAGGCGACGAGACTTCCCTTCACCATGCTGAGGATGGCCTGCTTGATTTTGGGATCCTGCGGCAGGCCGGCGGCGACGACATCCACGCCATAGTTGGCGGCAAGATTCTTTCTCTCGAAGTGATCGTCGGATTTGTATTTGAAGCCGACATCGTTCACCGCGATGTACACCAGTCCAGTAAGCGGGCTGTAGGACATGGGCTGCCAGCTGTGCGCGCCGAGCGGCCCGGGGACGACGGGTGCGGGATCGTTGCCGGGATAGCGGGCTATGGCAGTTTCGATGGGGCGTCCGGTGCGCGGGTCGACGCCGGTGGCCCAGTTGATGAAGGTGTAAGGCCGGGCGGAGATCAGAGCTCCCGTGGCACGATCGACGACATAGAAGAATCCATTCTTGGGAGCGTGCAGGAGAACCTTGCGCGGGGCGCCGTCGGTGGTGAGGTCGGCGAGGATGATCTGCTGGCTCGCGGTGTAGTCCCACATCTCGCCGGGCGTTTCCTGGTAATGCCACACGTATTCGCCGGTATCGGGCCTGAGGGCAACGATGGAGGAGAGAAAGAGGTTGTCGCCGCCGCCGGGGCTGCGGATGCGCTGGTTCCAGGGCGAACCGTTGCCGACGCCGATGTAGACGAGATCGAGTTCAGGATCGTAGACGATCGAATCCCAGACCGTGCCGCCGCCACCGAACTTCCACCATTCGCCCGTCCAGGTTTTGGCGGCTTCTTTCAGGATGGGAGCTTCGAACGGCTTCGAGGGATCTCCGGGGACGGTGTAAAAGCGCCAGACAAGGCTTCCGGTTTCGGCGTCGTAGGCGGAGACGTAGCCGCGCACACCCATTTCGGCGCCTGCGTTGCCGATGATGACTTTGCCCTTCACCACGCGCGGGGCGCCGGTAATGGTGTAGCGGTACGCCGGATCGATGGTCAGTTTTTCCCAGACCGGCCTGCCGGTGGCGGCGTTGAGAGCGATGAGGCGTCCATCGAGCGTTCCAAGAAAGAGTTTGCCGTGCCAGGCGGCAAGACCGCGGTTGACCACGTCGCAGCAGGCGTTGATGGCCCATTCGCGGTTGACCTGGGGATCGTAGATCCAGAGCGGTGCCCCGGAAGCGGCATTGAGGGCGAGGACCTCGCTCCAGGCGGTGGTGAAGTAGATGACGCCGTCGATGACGAGCGGGGTGGCTTCCTGTCCACGACGGGCGTCGAGGTTGTGGAACCATGCCAGGCCGAGTCGGTTCACGTTCTTGTCGTCGATCTGGTGAAGCGGGCTGAAGCGCTGTTCGCTGTAGGTGCGGCCATGGGTGAGCCAGTTTCCGGGATCGCGGTCGGCACGGAGGATGCGAGCGGCGTCAATGCTGGCGGGGGTGGTGCGGTGGGAGCATCCGGAGAGGAGAAGGGCGAAGATGGGGAACAGCTTGCGCATGTTTGGGCGGGAGTCTACCACCGGAACTGCGAGATGGGGAGGAGGGTACTCGGGGGTGACATGGTGGCGGGCAGGGACACCTTATATATAAGGAGAGGCCGCCGTCCCCCGTGAGCTGTCGTCGCTGGTGTTGTTAGCGGCGCTGGGCCAGGCTGAGGTGCGCCTCCGGCGCCAGGCCCGGTGCGCCGGCCGGACGGGCGGGGACGCCCGTTCCCGATGGGCCGCTCCTTTTCTAAACGAAGAGTTTCCTGTTGATGGGGATGCCGTTTTTCCTGCAGTAGCTGGTGTAGTGATCGATGAACCAGAAGACGTCCAGTGTCTCGATCAGCTGATGGTTGTCGTCGACGAAGTCCAGCGATCCGTTGAGGACGAAGATGGTTTTCATGCCATT
>DATFTE010000031.1:0-3265 GCA_035262225.1 Terriglobales bacterium | reverse complement strand
CGCGTCCGGGGCGTTTTTTGCTGATCTCGCGCAGAATGTTGAATGTCACCAGTAGCCCAACGAGGAAGAGGGGCACGAGGATCAAGGGACGCTGGCGGAAAGCCGCCACGAAGTGAGGGCAGCCGAGAAGCGTCATGGCGTTCACCGCCACGAAGCACGCGAGGTAGCCGGGAACCGTGAGCCTTGTCCAGCTCATGAGCTTCTCGTGCAGCGGGCCGTCCGTCTTCAGGACAAGATAGACGTTGGCGTGCATGATAAACAAGACCACAGCCGTGAAGCCGGTGAAGAGCGCATAGGGATGAAGCAGCGTGAGCAAGTTGCCCTGGAACTCGCGGCCTGAGTCGAGCGGGATACCCCAGACAATGTTTCCGAACGCCACGCCGAGGAGCAAAGCGGACAGCCCACTGCTGATCGCGAAGGCCACGTCCCACGTCGTCCGCCAACGGGTGCCCGATCGCTGGCTGCGAAATTCGATGGCGACCGCCCGGAAAATCAACGCTGCGAGCAGCAACATAAAGGCGTCGTAGAAACCGGAAAAGACCGTGGCGTAAACCTGGGGGAAGGCCGCGAACAACGCGCCGCTGCCCGTCACCAACCACACCTCGTTGCCATTCCAGATCGGTCCGATGGCGTTGAGGAAGATGCGGCGCTCATAATCCGACTTCGCGCACAGAAGCAGCGGCCCGGTGCCCAGGTCGAAGCCGTCGAGCACCGCGTAGCCCGTTAGGAGGATACCCACAAGCACAAACCAGAACGTGTTCAGATTCATCGCGTCTCAGCCCTTCGTATGACGACCCGCCCTAAGTGAGAGTGGTTGCCATGCCTCCGGAAGATCGCCCACCACCGCCTCGGTGGTTGGACCCTTCCGGACTATCCGGATAAACGAGCTGAAGAAAAGCACCGACAAGAGAAGGTAGACGACGGAAAAAAGGATAATCGAACCAAGAGCCTGCGGTGGCTTGACGACTAGGGACGCGGCGTCGCTCGTCTTGAGGACCTGGTACACAACCCACGGCTGGCGCCCCATCTCGGTGGTGAACCACCCTGCCTGGGTGGCGATCTCCGCCAGCAGCGGCGTAAGCACGAGCAGCCAGAGGAAGAGGCGGACAAATCTGGACCTCGTGTCCCACAGTTTCCCGATCAACCACAGCACGCATGCCAGCAGGGCGATACCGACCATTGCCACGCCAAGGGAGATCATGAGGTGATAGGTCTGGAACAAGACGGGCACGTTCGGCCAGTACTGCGGTCGAATTTTCGCCAGTTCCTCGGCCCTGGCGCCGGGGTAGCGGCGGCTAAGGAACTCGTCCGGAGGCAACTCCGCGAGACCCTTCACTTCTGTCTCGCTGGCCTCAATCGGATGCAGGAAGTCGCCGGAGACCAGGATGCTGAGCAGGGACGGAATACGTATGGTGCTTCCCTCCACGCCGATAATTCGACCCTCGGCGTCGCGCTTCCAGCGAACCACTCCCACGACGCCCATCGGGGCTTCCTTGCGGGAGGCAGCTAACCCTTCCATGGCAGCCAACTTGGTCGGTTGATCCCGTGACACCCCCCGGGCCGTCGAGTCGGCGGCGACCATCTGAAGCAGGCAGGCGAGCGTAGCGACGGCTATGCCGATTTTGAGCGAAGCCAGGGCCGAGTCCAAGTGCCGGGCCCGGAGTAGCCACCAGGTGCTGACGGCGACCACCAGGAAGCTCCCGTTGATCCAGCACGCCAGGATGGTGTGACATAACCGATCCAGCGTGGACCGGTTCAATATCGCAGCACGGAAATCGTCGATCACGGCGCGGACGTGGGGCACGTCTTCCGGTGTCACCACGTAATCCGCCGCTAGGGGCACCTCCCGGATCGTGAACGGCTCGCCGCCGAGGTCGGCGCTCATTGGGTATTGCTTGCCCTCGGCGACCACCTTCACTTCACGGACGAGATGGTAGCCTCCGGGCGTTTGCATCCACGAGTTCGCCACCAGAATCCAGATAGCACTGAAAAGGGTGCCCAGCGCGACCATGCAGGTCGAGAAGAAGTGCATTCGCGGTCCGATCTTGTGCCAGCCGAAGAGCAGCAGCGCCAGAAACCCCGACTCGAGGAAAAAGGCGTAGATGCCTTCAATCGCCAGCGGACTGCCGAAGATGTCGCCGACGAAGCGGGCATAGCGGGCCCAGTTGGTCCCGAACTGAAATTCCATCGGGATGCCCGTGGCAACGCCGATGGCGAAGATGAGCCCGAAGACTCGGGTCCAGAAACGTGCCAAATCAACGTAGAGCTGTTTGCCCGTCCACAACCGGAGGCCTTGCATGACGACAAGTATCAGTCCCAGCCCGATGCTCATCGGTGGGAACAGGAAGTGAAACGACGCAGTCAGGGCGAATTGGATTCGGGAAAGAATTTCCGTGCTCATATCTGTCCGTTCCGCTAGGTCCCGTCTAGGGCTGTCTAGATTTCCTCGTCGCTCAAGATGATGCGCTTGCCGCGTTTCCGCGTGAAAAGGGTCCACCCCCAATCCACGAAGGTAGCGCTCTTTTCTTCGGCGCCGCTGAGCAGGCACAAATGCACGCCCAACCACGCTAACCAAGCTGATGTCCCCGTCATGGTGGCACCGTGGGGCAACTCCACCACGGCGGCGCCGCGGCCCACTTGAGCCATGAATCCTTTGTCCAAATATTCGAACGGCTCGGCTTGTTTGCCGTCCACCAGGCGTCGGATAGTCTTGCCGACGTGGTGGCCAGCTTGCAGGGCGGTGGCACCGAGCCCAGGCAAAAGCCGGCCAGTCTTTCCGTCAGTCATAGCCGCTATGTCACCGATGGCAAAGACCCCGGGGTGATCCTTTACTTGTAGGTCAGAACCAACGGGGATACGTCCACCATGCACCAGTTCAACACCCAATGAGCTCACAATCGGGTTTGCCAGAAGGCCGGCTGCCCAGACCACCGTCTGCGTCTTGACTGTAGCTCCAGTCGAAAGGTCGATGCTGTCTGGAGCGATCTTGCTAACGCCGGTGCCGGTGTGCACTTTTACACCCCGTTCCTCCAGCGCTTTTTGGGCGTAGACTTGCAGTTTGGGTACAAAAGGCGGCAGGAGATGCGGTGAGACCTCATATAAGAGCACTTGCGCCTTGGCCACCGGGAGGTTCGGGTAGTCCTCTGCAAGCTCGACATGCAGCAGCTCTGACACAGCGCCAGCTATTTCGACCCCAGTCGCGCCACCGCCGACGACGCAGAAGGTGAGCGCTCCCTCCTCTACAAGAGCCGGGTTCTTATCAACT
>DATFTE010000030.1:0-15748 GCA_035262225.1 Terriglobales bacterium | reverse complement strand
TGGGTGCGCAACAACCACGAACTCCCATGCGGCATGGCGGCAGGGTCCTTGGGAGGCGAGCCTGTCCGCTTCCTTCCTGAAGTGTTAGCGGTCGTGCGGCGTCGGCTGGCCGTAGGCGGCCTGCAGACGATCGCAGTGCTCAAGAACCACTTCTGGAGGAGCGTCCTGACGAGCATCACCTGCTTGCGGTCTGCGGATTTTGTGGAGCGTCGCCATAAGCTTGTGCTCCGATTCGAACAGTATGGCGTTGATGCACGGAAACGCGGCTCTATAAGGCCTTAGGCGGAGGCTGGAACCTGACAGATGCTCAATGGATAGCGGCCAGCAAGCAACCGGCAACGCAGAATCCTCTACCCGCCAAAAAGCCTTAGATGGCGACTCTGCCCACCCGTTGCGCAATATCAACCGCGGGCAGACGGGCATGGGCTGATCCTCGCTGGCTGAAGCCACAATGTTCCGCCTCCTGAGCCGCCGAAGCGAAGGCAATGACGGCCGCGATCGAGACTTTCTTCTCTTGCCTAAATCTATGAGATGCAACATCTTGCATGTTGACAGGAGCGGCGTGCTCGGCTATGGTTTGCCGACGACTATTGCTGCCTAGTACTCACCCGAACAATGCAAAAGTCAGCGCGATCATTTCTTGGCTCATGGGAGATCCCAGTGTTGAATCGTATGCGCGTCGCTGTGCCTTACTTGTTGCTGCTCGCTTCGATAGTTGGGTTTGCTTACTCGCAAGAGTCGGACAAACCGGCAACCAAGAGCAAAGCCGCACCCGCTTCGTCAACTGGAAACTCGGCTCCACGATCGTCCGATCGCGTGATCATGACCGTCGCCGGAGTGAAAGTGAAGCGGGAGGAGTTCGAGGCAACCATCGGCGACATTGAGCCGAAGGGTGATCCCGACAAAGGCGAGGCAGAAGAAAAGGACCGTCGCCGCCTGGGCGACGACTATGCCTCGGTGCTGATGCTCTCGCAGCTGGCGCTGGCCGGCCATCTGGATGCCACACCCGAAGTGCGGCAGAAACTGGAAGTAGCCCGCCTGCAGATTCTTTCCGATGCGGAATTTGCCCGCTTGCTCGAACAGACCAAGCCTTCGGCGAGCGAACTGAACGATTACTACCAGGCCCACCTGCCCGACTTCGACCGCGTACAGGTCCGGCGGTTGTTCATCTGGAAGATGGGCGGAGGCTCGAAGAATACGCGCGGGTTGCCGCCGGAGCAGGCCGAAGCGCGGGCCGCGGCCATTGTGCAGGCTTCGGCCTCGGGGGACGACTCCGTGAAACTGGCGGAAATGTTTAAAGGGAGCGACCTGGGCCTGTTCGATGATCCGCCCGTAACTTTTGTTCGCGGGCAACTTCCGGCCAAGCTCGATAAGGCGGCCTTCACGATGAAGACGGGCCAGTGGGTGGAGGCCGATGACACCCCCGATCGCAAGATCCTGATTTATCTGGCAGGGCGTGACCGCCAGCCCCTGCCCGAGGTCAGTTCGCTGGTTAGCAAGTTAGTGCAGGGCGAAAAGATGAAGAAAGAGTTGGAGGAACTGAGAAAGAAAGCCGGCATTTGGATGAATGAGGACTACTTTGGCAGGGGCAGCGCGGTGACGACGGAGCCGGGAGAGCACCGGCGCACGTCCGGCGCACCGTCCGACTCGGGTAATCAGTAAGACTCAACCAACAAGGGGTGTAAGCGATGAAGCTGTGCTACAGCCGTAAAACACTCTACTATCTTGCGCTTCCGGTCCTGTTGCTGGTAGCGTGCGCGCTCCAACCGACGCCCGCGTTAGCTCAGATGACGTCGGTGGGGATCGATTGCTCTCAAATTCAGGCCCTGGGAATCATGAAGCAAGAAAACCTGGGAGCCGGGCGGGTTTTGATCGAATGCGGGATCGCTCAGGGCGGACAACCGGGCAAGGCCGCGGCCTTTCCCCTCATGCCGCCCAATATCCAGGTCAGCAACCGCACCTGCACCAGCTCGAGCAGCTGCACCAAGAGCGAGAACATGGTGTTCGCCAATGTTTCGAACCCGATGAATATTGTGGTCAACTACAACGACCACAATGCCAACCAGTATTCGGGCACGTCGTTCTCTAACGATGGCGGCGCAACTTTCACGGAAATACTACCTCCGCCGTTTGCCAGCGGGCATGGTTCGAACTTCGGCGATCCCATCGTGGTCTACAACGCCAAGCTGAACAAGTTTTTTGCCGGCGACCTGGTAACCAGTTGCGGCGGGTTCGGCATTGGAGTGTGGACCTCCACCGACGGCCAGAACTGGACGACTGGTTCCTGCGTCCACAATGGCGCTAGTGACGATCGCGAATCCATGTGGGTGGACAACGAGCCGACCAGTGGCACCTACGGCCGGATGTACGTCTCGTGGAATGACTTCACCGTGGGCGTAGGAGCGCTTTCCGTCACCCACTCCGACGACGGCGTGACCTGGACGCACCCCGTGCTGGTGGCCAACACTTCTACTTTCATTCGCGACGTGCAGATCACGGGTTCGCCCATGGGCGCGTCGCGGTATGAGGGCAACAACAGCACGGTGTTCGTCGCCGGCATGGATGAAGGCGGCGGCGGTTGCAACAGCCGCGAGAACATCATGTACAAGTCGCTCGACGGCGGCGTGACCTGGACCTCGGCCGTCATGGGCGCGCGCTTCAAACCGATCTGCGACGCGCTGTGCAGCAGCAACTCCTACTTTGCCCAGGTGAATCCCATCATCCGCCATATGGGATGGGGAGAGCCGGGCGTCGGTCCGAACGGTGTGGTGCACTATGTGTTCGCGGGCCTGGGAACCAACGGCGATCCAGGCGACATTTTCTACACCAAGTCGACGGACAACGGCGTGACCTGGTCGACTCCCAAGAAGATCAACGGGACCGCGGACGGGCAGTTCAAGACGCAGTGGATGCCTTCGCTGTCGGCGGATGCCGCCGGCGGAGTCACCGTTTCCTGGTACGACCGTCGCAAGGCCACGACGCAGTGCAAGACGACCAGCGATCCGGGTTGCAGTTACGAACGGCTCCTGCGCCAGTCGAAAGACAACGGCACCACTTTCGGTCCTGTGAAGGCGGTCAGCGGGGTGATTGCGCAGCCCACGCAGAATGATCCTTCGGTCGTAAGCTGCTACGCGGGAGACTACGACTACGACACTACCCTTAACGGCAACGCGTTTATCACCTGGACCGACGGGACGCGCACGGTGGGAGGAGTTCACGTGCAGGACGTGGATTTCGCCACGGTTCCAACCCCGTAGGCAGCAGTTTCGGAGCAGGAGGACAGGCCCCGCGCCAGCGGGGCCTTTTTTTTGAGATGGAATCCCCTGCGCCGCGGCCCGGCCGCGGACCTAGCGGATCGTCTCCTCGCGCACGGTGAGCTTTTTGATCAGATCTTCGCGGATGCGGTAGCCGGTGCCGGGGCTGTCGCTGATGGCAATCGTGCCCTGGGGAGAAACCTCGACTTCGGGCTCGATGATGTCTTCTTTCCAATAGCGCCTGGAGGCAGAGACGTCCCCCGGAAGGCGGAAGTTTTCGAGCGTGGAGAGGGCGATGTTGTGGGCGCGCCCGATGCCCGATTCAAGCATGCCTCCGCACCAGACGGGAATGTTGCTGACCTGGCAGAGGTCATGGACTTTCCTGGCTTCGCTGAAGCCGCCCAGGCGCCCGACTTTGATGTTGATGATGCGGCAGGCTCCGCTTCCGATCGCGGCGGCGGCATCGCGCGCGCTTTCGATCGACTCGTCGAGGCAGATGGCGGTGTTCAGCTCGCGTTGCAGGCGGGCGTGGTAGAAAATGTCATCGTTCCACAGCGGTTGCTCGATCATCAGCAGGTGGAACTGATCGAACTTGCGCAGGTGCTCGACTTCGTCGAGGGTGTAGGCGGAGTTGGCGTCGCAGCTGAGCAGGATGTCGGGCCAGCGCGAACGGATTTTCTCGAGGACCTTTACGTCCCAGCCGGGTTTGACTTTCACTTTGATGCGGCGGTAGCCGGCGGCGAGTTCGGTTTGAATCTTGTCGAGCAGTTGGTCGACGGTGTCCTGGATGCCGATGGAAACGCCGCACTGGATTTCGCGGCGTGTGCCGCCGAGAAGCTTCCACAGGGGCAGCTGCTTCTGGCGGGCTTCGCCGTCCCAGAGGGCGTTTTCGATGGCGGCCTTGGCCATGCGGTGGCCGCGGACGCGCGCCATGAGGGCGGCGCTCTCCCGAGCCGAGGAGATGTTCTGGCCGATCACCGCCGGGGCGAGATGCTCGCGCAGCGTGGGCCAGGAGCTGTCGATCCATTCGCTCGAATAGTAAGGATTTTCACCGGTGACGCATTCCCCCCAGCCGTCCACGCCTTCCGAGTGCACGGCGACGAGCAGGATGCGGCGGTGGTACAGGCGGCTGAAGCTCGTCTCGAAAAAGTGGACGAGCGGCATTTGAATCTCGCGGAGAGATACGGCTTCAATTTTCATGGTAAAAGCTGGAACCCCAAAGTCGTAAAGGCAATCCCCGTCTGCGCTTCAGTACTTCCATGATTCATCCCATTTGCCCAGCAGGAACTGGCCGTTCCCGGCGGGATCGCGCTCGTAGCCTAGCACGGAAAGTCCGTCGGCGAAGGCGCGGAGAAATAACTGCCGATTCCTGTCCTGCACGGCGTGCGCCTGCTCGCGCGTGGCGGCGGAGGCTTTCCATTCGTAGATCTGGGCGGGCACCGGGATGATCTGCCCAACTTCGAACTCCGGCTTCGGTTCATCCTTCACCGCTTGCTCCACCCGGCGGGACTCAAACCACCACTCGGCGACGAGACGGTCGGTGGGCAGGCCCCCCTGCAGAGGAGACGAGGTGATGCCGTACTGGTTCTGGTTGTAGCGGCGGGCGATCGCGCCCAGCTTTTCGATGTTGAGGTAGGCGTTCTTGATCTCCAGCGGATCGAAGGTCCACTCCATGAGGGCGAAGCCGCGGGCGATGCCGTCTTCGCGCTGCAGCAGCTTCAGCCGGCGGCCAACGCCCGAGTTGCGGTAGTCCTTGCGGACGGCCAGCATGTGGGAGTAGAGGTAGGCGCGACCGGCGCGGAAGCCGGGGATTGCCATGGCGAAGCCGACCAGGTCCTTGCCTTCAAAGGCGCCCATCACCTGCCCGCCGATCTTGGTGGCGACCACGAAAATGCGAAGGGGGACGAGTTCGATGTCGGTGAAGTTCCAGACTTCTTTCTGCAAGGCGACGCAGGCGCGAAGTTCCTCGAGGAGTTCGCACTTGCGCAGGACGAGCGCCTCGGGTGTCACCGGGCTTCGCTCTCCTGCCGCTTGGCCTGCTGCCAGAGGGATTCGAGTTCGTTCATCGAGGCCTCGGTGGGAGTGCGTCCTCTGGCGCGCAGTTGTTCCTCCATCCATTGAAAGCGGCGTTTGAATTTGCGGTTGGTCTTCTTGAGCGCCGACTCGGGATCGATGGCCAGGAAGCGGGCGATATTGACCAGGACGAAGAACATATCGCCGACTTCGGTTTCCAGGCGCTGGCGGAGATCTTCGGGGATGGCGGGGCGTCCGGAACCGGCGATGCCGCGCGACATGGGCTGGGGACCAGGGGCGGGAAACTCTTTCAGTTCTTCGAATAACTCCTCGGTTTCCTCGTGCAGCTTGTCGAACAGGCCATCCATGTTGGGCCAGTCGAAGCCCACGTGGGCGGCGCGGGAGGAGAGTTTGTGGGCCTCGAGCAGGGCGGGCATCGCGCTCGAAACACCGGCAAGTACCGACTCGGGCTTGTCCCCGGCTCTAGCTTGCTTGCCGCCGCCGGCTTCAAGACGTTTCCGTTTTTCCTCGGCCTTGAGGGCCTCCCAGTTGCGCAAGACGTCGGAGGAGGTTTCCGCCTTCACAGCGCCAAACACGTGCGGATGACGGTCGACGAGTTTGCTCGACAACCGGTCGAGGACGTCGTCGACGGAGAAGGTCCCCTGTTCCTGTGCCATTTGGGAATAGAAGAGAACCTGGAGGAGCAGGTCGCCGAGTTCGCCGGTGAGCTCCGGCCAGTCGCGGTTGTCGATGGCTTCGAGGACTTCGTAAGTCTCTTCGAGAGTGTAGGGCTTGATGGAATCGAAGGTCTGCTCGCGGTCCCAGGGGCAGCCTCCGGGGGCGCGCAGGCGGGCCATGATCTGGACGGCGCGCTCGAAGCGTTCTCCTGTAGTGGGCATGGGTAAAACCACTGTAACTGAGTGGCAAGAAAGGGGGCAACGGAGGGACTGCAGCAAGCATTTTTTCTTTCCTCGGATTGGGCCGTTTTCCCGCTTTTTACCCGTGGTCAAGTCATGGGCTTTATTCTGCTGCTTGTGTGGGATCAGCGCTGACGCCTGGCCTCCATGGTGCCGGGTAACGTTACGGTAATCGGGGCGATTACCCGGTGGACCACGGTGATCTTCCCGAAAACCCCGTCCGGAGCGAAACTGGGAGGGTCGACAGGTGCCCACACCCAGCGCGCATATGCACCTCCCCGTCCCAACCCGGCGATGGCTGGAAGGCGAGCGCTTCCAGGTCATCGTGATCGGCGGTGGCATCAATGGTGTCGCGATCGCGCGGCAATGCGCCCGCGCCGGCAAGCGCACCCTGGTGGTGGAGCAGCACGATTTCGCCGCGGGAACCACCAGCCGGTCGACGCGCATCATCCATGGCGGGCTGCGCTATCTCGAACACCGAGAGATCGCGTTGGTTCGGGAATCGTTGCGCGAGCGCCAGCGGTTGTTGCGTGAGCGCCCGCATCTGACTCATCCCCTTCATTTTCTGCTCGCCCTCGATCACAACAGCAAGCGCAGCGCCTTGAGCGTACGCGCCGGATTGTGGCTCTACAGTCGTATGGGTGGAACCCACCTCGGCGCCGAACCCAACCGCATGGACAGGTACAAGCTGGAGCGCTTGCTTGATTCCGGCCGCCGCTGGTCCATTTTCAGTTTTGAGGATGCGCAATGCGAATTTCCTGAAAGGCTGGTCGCCGAGTGGCTTACCGAAGCGATCGAAGCCGGGGCGGTGGCCCGCAATCATACGCAGGTGCTGGCCGTCGATGTGCGCCATGGCCGCGCCACCGGTGTGCTGCTGCGCGATCTGTTGAGCGCCAAGGAAGAACGCGTCGAAGGAACGTGGGTCATCAATGCGACGGGTCCGTGGGCGGACCGGCTGTGCCAGCGTTCGCGCGTCGACACCCGGCATCCGATGGTGGGTGGCGTACGCGGTTCGCATCTGGTGTTGCCGCGGTTCGCCGGGGCTCCGGATTCGGCGGTCTACGCCGAGGCGCGGGACGGACGTCCCTTCTTCGTGATTCCCTGGAACGATCAGGTGCTGGTGGGAAGCACGGAAGTGGCCGACACGGGCGATCCGGGGCGCAGTCATCCCTCCGCAGAAGAAGTCGCATATCTGCTGGGCTCATTCCTGCACCTGTTCCCCAGGGCGAAAGTCTCGGCGCAGGACATCCGCTATACCTTCGCCGGAGTGCGTCCCCTTCCCTTCTCGCCCCGGGCGGAGCTAGCCGGCGTAAGCCGGAAACATTATCTGCACGACCACAAGCACGATCATGCCGCCAACCTGGTGTCGGTGATTGGCGGCAAACTGACGACAGCCGCGGAACTGGCGCGGCAGTGCGCCGAACACATGGGAATCACGACGGTGCGCCCGGCGACCGTAGTGGCGGCAAACGGCGAGAGCCTGGATCCGATGCTCGACCAGTGGGTGCTCGAGATCGCGCAGGCGGGCGGGATCAGCGAAAATTCGGCGCGGGCCGTGGTCGAGTGGCACGGCAAGCGCTCGCTGGTGATCGCGCGCATGGCCCTGAGCAGCGCGGAGATGCGCGCCACTCTGTGTTCGCACAGCGCGCATATCGTAGCCGAAGCCGTGGATGCGTTTCACAGCGAGTGCGCAACAACCCTGGCCGATGTGCTGTTGCGGCGGGTTCCCGTGGCCCTGGGAGGCTGCTGGTCCGACACCTGCGGGCGCGACGCGGCGCGGCGCATCGCTACCGTGATGGGGTGGAATGAAGAAACCACCGCGGCCGAACTGGAGGCGTTTGAAATGGAACGCGCCGCCTTCCTGCGCAAGCCTGCGCCCGGCGGCGTGATGCTCGAAGCCGCCGCGGACTAGTCTGCAGCCTCCCGCTTTGTCAGTCGCCCCGGCTTCGAACCCGGCCCCGGGCTTTCGGTCCGAGTTTGGGAGGAAGCTCCCGCGTAACATCCCCGCGGTCCAGGGTACGCGCCAGGAGCGCGGGATCGTCGGAGATCAGGCCATCCACACCCCAGGCCGCTAACCGGCGCATCGCGCCCGGCTGGTTGACTGTCCAGACCAGTAATTTCCTTCCCGCGGCATGAGTTTCCTCGACCAGCGCCGGGTTGACGAGCGCCTGCTCCACGATCACAAAGTCGACCGGCAACGATGCGGCGCTCTTGAGCTGTGAAGGGCGGCCGCAAATGATCCCCAGGGGGATTGCGCTGCGCCGGGCGCGGATTGCGAGCAGAACCTCCGGCAGGAAGGAGGAAACCACATATCCGCGCTGCGGTGGGGAGACGCCGAGAGCGGCGACGAGCGCCGGTTCGAGTCCTGGGACTTTCAGTTCGATGTCCAGGAACCCGCGCGGACCGTATTTCTCGAGCACCTGCTCCATGCCCGGCAGCGCTTTCAGTTGGCCGATTCCTGCTTTGGCCACCGGAATCCCCTTGTGGCTGGGGTTGTGTATCACGACTGCGCGGCCGTCGGAGGTGCGGCGTACGTCAAATTCGAAGCCGTCGCAACCATCATCCAGGGACGCATCAAAAGCGGCAAAAGTGTTTTCCGGAGTCGTTCGTCGACGCGAACCGCGGTGACCGAGGAGAAGGAGGGGATCGGTCATTGGCGCGTTGATTGTACGCGGGCGGCGGGCGGAGCACGCCATGTGAATTCACCAGTCAGCTGCCAATCCGGAACTGGTGAACTCAGTCCAGGTCGATTTCGCGCAGAGGGCGACCGGTGTCGGGAGCTTCCTTGGCTTTTTTGACCGCTTCCTGGAACTTTTTTTCCAGCAGATCGGAGGCGTGCTTTTGCGCCTCGACCGATTGACGGAAGATGGAATCGCGCCGGCTGTCCTGCTCCTTCATGGCGCGCGCCGCTTCTTCGATATCGTTGAAGGTCTTGGGCTTGACCGCGGGCGTATGGGCGATAACCGCCTGGTTCGAAGGATCCACCTTCAACACTGCGCTGCAGCACGGGCAGGTCACCTCGAAGGCCGCGGCACTCTTTGCCATCCCGAAATCATACTCCAAAAAGGCAGGTCACCGGGGCGCAAGCTGGATGGGGAGAATGTGGAACACGTACAACATCTCCCATCCCAGCAGGGTAATGGACATGATGACGACGGCGATGGCCAGGGTTTCCCCGAAGCTTAGCCGGCTGCGGCTGGGCTCGAAACGGCGGCCGACAAGGGCCAGAATGTTCAGTGTGGCGAAGCCGAACACTATGATCCATAGCAGGTTGTAGGCGCTGCCTTTTTTGTCCCACGATTGAGCGAACCAGGCAGCCCGCAGGCTGGCGCCCCGCAGTGTCCAGGCCCGGAGATTCGAGGAAATCAATAGAGACTTGGCGGGAACGTTCATTGCCAGTTATCGATCCACGGGGCGCAAAATGCCGCCCAAAAAGTCCTACGATATTACCCTTTTCGTTGAAGGAAGTCAGCGCAACCAGATCACTGCGTACGACCGGCGCCACCGATCCATGGGATAGAATGGCGCAAACATGAGACGGCTGACGGTTGTTCTGGTTCCCCTCCTCGCCTTTCTTTCCTATGCGCAACCATCCGGTCTCGAACAGAAGGCCAGAGACAGCCTGTCAGTGGTCAGCGGACGACTCAGGGCGGCGGGATTGAAGGAACCGGTCGAGGTGCTCCGCGACCGCTGGGCCGTGGCGCACATATATGCCAGGAATCAGCATGATCTCTTCTTCGCACAAGGCTTCGTGGCCGCCGAGGACCGGCTGTTTCAGATGGAATTGTGGAAGCGCTCCGGCCAGGGAAGACTGGCCGAAGTGCTTGGTCCACCTGCGCTTTTGCGTGATGTCAACGCCCGTCTGTTGCGTTATCGCGGCGACATGAAGGCGGAATACGAAAGCTATTCTCCGGACACCAGGGAGATTCTCGAGGCCTTTACCGCGGGCATCAACGCCTATATCGCCAGCCGGGCGGACCATCCGCCGCTGGAGTTCGAGGTTGCGGGATTCCGGCCAGAGCCGTGGAAACCCGAGGACTGCCTGAATCGTATGGCGGCGTTTTCGATGACCGGCAATTCGTTTGAGGAGCTCGCGTACGCGCAGGCGGTGGCCACCGTGGGTCAAGGGAAGGCTTCGCGGCTGTTTGATTTTGATCCGCCGGTTGCCCTCGATCCGGCGGGATTGGACTTCTCCGGACTCACTCCGCAACTGCTGCGCAATCTGGTGGGCAGCGACACGCGCATCGAATTTCCTGCTTATGCACTGGAAGGAAGCAATAACTGGACAGTTTCCGGCGCTCTTACTGCCAGTGGCAAGCCGCTGCTGGCCAACGATCCGCACCGCGTAATCGCCGTGCCTTCGTTGCGTTATATCGTGCACCTGGTTGCCCCGGGATGGGACGTGATCGGCGCCGGCGAGCCCGGGCTGCCGGGAGTGGCCCTCGGCCACAATCAGCATATTGCATGGGGATTCACTATCTTCGGGCTCGACCAGCAGGATCTGTATGTTGAGCAACTGAACCCGTCGGATCCGGCCGAATACAAGACCGAACATGGCTGGGAGAAGATGCGAATCGAGAAAGAGACGTTTGCCATTCGTGGCGGGCCTCCCGTTACCGCAGACCTGAAGTTCACCCGTCACGGTCCGGTGCTTTGGGAAGACGGCCGGCGCGCTCTGGCCCTGCGCTGGGTGGGCGCCGAGCCGGGGGCGGCGGGATATCTGGGGTCGCTGGCCGTTGATCGCGCCGGGAACTGGCAGGAGTTTGAGCGAGCGATGCCGGGCTGGAAGGTTCCCTCCGAGAATATCGTGTACGCCGACGACCAGGGCAATATCGGAGAGCACTCCATCGGGCTGTCCCCCTTGCGCAAGAACTGGAACGGCCTGCTGCCGGTTCCGGGGGCAGGTGGATTCGAGTGGACAGGCTTTGTTCCTTCGTCGGAGTTGCCGCATTTCTTCAATCCCGGGGCAGGATTCGTTGCCACCGCCAATCACAGGATGATTCCGGAGAACTACCCATACAAGGTCGGTTACAAATGGGCGCCGCCGTTCCGCGCGGAGCGCATCACCAGCGTGCTCTCGGAAGCGCGCGACTCAGGGCATAAGCTGGATGCCGGGGACATGGGCCGGTTGCAGAACGACATCGTTTCCCTGCCGGCCCAGCAGCTGGTTGAACGGCTGCAGAAGGCGGCGGGCGATCCCGGCGACGCTTCTACCAGGATGCTGGCGCAGTGGGACAAGGCTGTTACCCGGGAGTCTGCGGCCGCCGCGCTCTACGAAGTCTGGGTGGGAGAACTTACGACCGCGGTTATTCATCGGGTGGCGCCGCGGAGCTTGTGGAGCCTGCTGGAGGTGGACTGGAATCCGGCAACCGTGCTGCACGTGCTCTCGAATCCGGAGGCGTTTGGGATGAATGCTTCCGATACGCCGCGCCTGCTGACCGAGAGCCTCAAAACGGCGACCGCCAGGATGAATCAACTCGAAGGGAGCGACCCCGGCGCATGGTCGTGGGGCCGGCTGCACACGGTGAAGTTCCGCCATGCGCTGGATCAGGCGACGGAAGCGAAGCCGCTGGTGAACCTGGGGCCAGTCCCCCGGCCGGGAGACGAATACACGGTCAACGCCACCGGGTACTGGGGAGGGTCGTTCGAGCAGGTTTCCGGCGCGAGCTATCGCGAAATTCTCGACACCAGCGACTGGGACCAGTCGCTCGCCGTGAACACACCCGGGCAGAGCGGACAGCCGGGGAGCCCGCACTACCCGGACCTGCTTCCGTTGTGGGATCAGGGGCAATACTTTCCCCTTTCCTATTCGCGCGAGGCGGTGGAAAGGGCGACCACCGACAGACTGACGCTGGAACCCTGAGTTCATCTCTTCGAGGGCGGCAGTTGCGTCGCGGTTCCACGCGAGGTGGCCTGCCCTGTCTCCCCATTACAATGAATGGATGTCACGCAAGCTGAATGCAATCTTCTTTGATGTCGGCAATACCCTGTTGTTTCCCAATCGAGATCTGATTCTGCGTCCGCTTTACGATCGCGGCCTGGTTCCGAGCCTTGCCCAGTGGCATGCCACGGAACGCAAAACCAAGCAGGAATTCGACTCCCGGATGCGCGGCGGGACCGTGGATCTCGGCTTCTGGCACCTGTTTTATTCGCACCTGCTCGCCGACCTGGGCATGCAGGTTGACGGTCTGCGCGACCAATTGACCGAAACCACACGGATTTCCGCCAACTGGTGCATTCTCCTGCCGGGCACACGGGAGATTCTGGAGCGCATGGGAAGGGGCTACCGGATGGGAGTGATCTCCAACGCCGACGGCAGGATCGCTGACGTGCTGGCTTCGACCGGCATTGCCGGCTGCTTCCGCAGCATCACGGACTCAGGCCTGGTGGGATACGAGAAACCTCATCCCGCGATATTCGAGGCCGCCTTGCGGGATCTGGGAGCGAGAGCCGACGAGAGCCTGTACGTGGGCGATGGCTACAGCATCGACTATCTGGGAGCGACGAATGCGGGCATGCAGGCGATTCTGCTCGACGTGTCGGGCGCGTACCGCGACAGCGGCTACGCCCGGGTGGAGTCGCTCGAAGAACTGGAAGAGAAAATGAAATAGCGCAGCTGCGAGACCCTTCTTTCGCCCGCTGGGGCTCAGTTCAGTTCCCGGTTATCACCCGCGGCTTTCACCGTGCGCTTCATTCTTCGGCTGCCGCGCGACCGGGGCTTCCTGGCGCGGCTAGACCGTCACCACCTGATGATCCAGGCAATCGGTGTGAATCGTCTCGTAGAGGTCCCGCAATAATTCCCCGCCGTAGCGTGAGGCGAAATAAATTCCCGCCACTTCGCGCTCCTGCAAGGTCTTGTTGGGATAAAGCGCGTTGCTGAGCAGGTCGGCATGACGCGCGAGAACTTCGTTGCGGCGCAACCCGGCGCGCGCGGCCCTGGCGCGCAGCTTAGCCAGCTGGTAATGCATTTTGCGTCCGGCCCGCTGCGCAGACTCGACCAGCGTGGGATCCAGGCGCGCGAGCGCATCGGAGATGGAGTGCAAAGACCTCTCGAGGCCCGCATTGGCCTCCTCGAAACTCTTCGCCGCATCCTGGGGAAGAGTCTGCGCCGCGAGCCGTTCCCGGACACCCTGCGGGCCCTCGAAAAGATCGGGCAAGGTAACCCGGTAACGCTCCAGCAAGCTCTCGGTCTTCGGCTCGACCAAAGTCGCGCTGAAGCGCGGCAGAATGGGCGTCACCCGGCCCAGAAGCTTCTGGTAAACCACCCCGCTCTGGGCGAAGTAAGCGACTTCGGCGGCGCCTCCGACGTAGGCCAGCGTGGGCAGCAGGACATCCTGCATCACGGGCCGCAGCAGCGCGCTGGGGCTGAAATGTTGGGGCTCCGAATCGACTTGCCGCAGCAACTCCGCCTGCGAGAGCTTCTCCTCTCCGATTACGAAAACCCCGGACGCGCCGTTGGTTTTGCGGTGAATGGCGGTTCTCGCTCCATTGCGGATGGCAAACAACAGCGTCGATGAGGGAGTGACTTTCACCTGCTGGTGATAGCCGGCGTGTTCCAGCGCCTTGCCGCGCTCGAGGAGAGCATCGTCCAGTTCGCCCGCCCGCTCCAGTGCGGCCCGGAAGATGGGCATCGCGATCGCGTGCAGTTCGGCATCCAGGGGATCGACGAGCACCAGGCCCCAGTCCGCAAACAGCCGGGCAAACAATCTGGCGAAAGCGCTGCCGAAGGTTTCGCCCGGGCGGTAGGATTCGCGCAGCCATGCGGAGACCTCCGTCTCACCCAGCAGCCTGGCGGCCTCCTCGATCACCGCTTCGATTTCCGCTCCGAACGCGATGGAACCGACAGGAGCGTCTTCGGTTCCGCGGGTTGACGTAGTCAGCCTTTCTGGAGCGGCCTGAGGGGCAGGAATCGAGACATGGTTGATTTCGGCAAGATCGTGGTCTTCGGTAGCGAGCCAGAAAATGGGGACGGCATTCACGCCGCCCCGAGTTGCCTGCTCGGCCAGCTTCAGGGCGGTGAGCGCTTTGTAGATGGCGAATACCGGCCCGCCGAATAATCCCACTTGTTGCCCTGTGACCACGGCGGAGGCCCCGGCGCGGAGGCGGGCAATGTTGTCGAACACCCTGGGGGAGCATCCCCAGGAGCGGTTCTGGCGCTCAAGAACGGCGGCCACGAGCGCGCGGCGGGCAGGGTCGTAACGGATAGTATGCGCCTCGTCCTGAAACCATTCGGCAAAGTACGCAGAACGGGGATAGAAACCTTGTACTTTAGGGAAATGGGAGATGAAATCGGAGAATAGCCGAGTAGTGTGCGGGATCTGGCGGAATGGAAGACACTGCGCTCTCACCGGCAACACCCCCGACACGTCGCCAAGGATTGATTCATTCCCCGCCCCGCATTCTACAGGCAAGTAAGCAGTAGATAAGATGTTAGACGTTTGTCGGGGATGCAAAGATAGTGGGTCCTGGCCCGGAGTTCCGGATCCCAAGTACCGGGTATGGAGCGCATTCGTTCAGTCCTCGCAGGCCAATGAAAACAACTATCAAGTGAACCATGCCAGGAAGGGCCCGAGTTTGAAGCCGCACACTCTCCCGCGCCTGAGCGGCAGAGCTGAATCCCTGCCCTCCCCCAAAGCCACTGGACTTCTGCCGAATCATTTCGGGACACGTCCCCCAGGGCCTGCTTGTGGGTACTTCCGTACCCTCTGGCTCATCCGACAGAGGGTTTGACTTCCCGTCGCGCGAGCCCTAGATTGGAATCAGATCTTTGCAGGCCAATCCCATCAGGGGGGCGTCACGGTTTCGACGGAGATGCTTGCGGCCAGGAGGCATGCCGGGGTGCACACACCCGTAATCGCGTGCAAAATGATAATTGCCAATCAACAGATGGCATACGCAGCCTAATTAATTAGGCAGCCGCTCTCCACGGCTTTGCTCGTGGGCTGTGAAAGAGCGTCGAACAGCGAGCTGGTCTTGCTCACTACGTCTGGGTGAGCGAGGCGAGATCTACAGGCTAGTGGCATCCGTTTCTTGTCCGTTCTGAGCGGCGGCCGCGAACGTCCCAGGGTAATGCCTGGGGCATGAACTGGACTACGCATGTAGGCTCTTGACCAGTAACATTTTCGGACGCGGGTTCAACTCCCGCCGCCTCCACCAATTTATTTTCAAATAGTTACCAAGGATATGTGCAGGAATCGTGCAGGGGTGCTACTCTGCCGCCCTGTGAACGTCCACGTTTATACTCGCCATCGAAAGTCCTGTTCTCACCGGAAAGATCGTGCTTGGAAATCATGCGACTGCCCCAAGTGGTTGCTCTGGCACCACAAGGGGAAAATGTATCGCCAGACTGCCAGCACCTCGAAATGGGACGTAGCCGCAAAGCAAGCCCGCAATATCGAAGCGAAGTATGAGGCCGCGCTAGTTGGCAAGCCCGCACCGCCGTCTGCGGGCATCACGATTGAACAGGCCGTCAGACTCTACCTCGTGGATCGTGAGAGCCAACACTTGAAGCGATCCACGATCAGCAAGCTAGAAACAATCTTTGAAAAGCAGATGGTCACGTGG
>DATFTE010000029.1:0-28078 GCA_035262225.1 Terriglobales bacterium | reverse complement strand
CTGGGTGTGAAATGGGTGATCGCGAACCGCCTGGAGTTCCGCGACGGGATTGCAACCGGACGCTTGGTGAATCCGGTGATTCGGCCGCGGGGCTTGTTCGCGCGAATTATCGGAGCCGGGCCTGATGGGAGTCGTACGCCCGAGCGGTTGGTGCGGGATCTGGCTTTGAAGAGCGGTGAGGTACTGCAAGGGGCGGTGATTTGTTCCGAACGGCAGGAACCGGAGCGGCCGGCCCCGATTGTGGACTTTGACGGACGGCAGGAAGCGCGGCCGCTCTCGGTGCGGCGGGCGCTGGCGGGGAAGCATATCCTGCTGGTGGGAGTGACGGGGTTCATCGGCAAAGTGTGGCTGGCGAATACGCTGCTCGATCTGCCGGAGACCGGGCGGATCTATTTGCTGATCAGGCGGCAAAAGGCGAGCCTGGCGCCTGAGCGATTCGAAAAGCTGGTGGAGGAATCGCCGGTGTTCGATCCGCTGTTTGAGCGATATGGTGCGGGGCTGACCCAATTTCTGAGCAAACATGTGGAGGTGGTCGAAGGCGACGTGACGCAGCCGGACCTGGGGTTGGCGCCTGACGTCTACCAGCGACTCGAGAGCCAGCTGGATCTTGTGATCAACAGCTCGGGGTTGACGGATTTTAATCCTGACTTGCGGGATGCGCTGACGACCAACGTGGATGCGGTAGTCAACATCCTGGATTTTGTGCGCAAGTCGGATCATGCGGGGCTGCTGCATCTTTCGACGTGCTATGTGGCGGGCGCGCGCGACGGCCGTGTGGGCGAGAACCTGCGGGCGAACTACAACCCGCTGCGGCGTACCGATTTTGATGCCGAGCAGGAGTGGCATGCCCTGCATCAGTTCGTCCGCGAGGCCGACCAGAAAGCCGAAAGCGAAGAGGTTACGGCCGAGCTGCGCGCCCAGGCGGTGGGAAAAGAACACGCCGCGAAGGGACTGCAGGGCGCGGCTCTGGATAACCAGATTCGCAAGAACCGCATTCGCTGGGTGAGAAAATATCTTACCGACGCGGGGACGAAGCGGGCCATCGAGCTGGGCTGGCCAAACACCTACACGCTAACCAAGAGCCTGGCCGAATCGTTGATCTACAAATACGGTGCGGGGTTGCCGATCGCGGTGGTGCGCCCGGCGATCGTCGAGACTTCTCTCGAGAAGCCGTTCCGGGGCTGGAATGAGGGCATCAATACTTCGGCGTCGCTCTCGTACTTGCTGGGGACGTATTTCCGGCAGCTGCCGACGAACGAGCACAAGCGGCTCGACATTATTCCCGTGGACTCGGTGTGCCAGGGGATGACGCTGATTGCGGCGGCGGTAATTGAGCGGCGCAATGAGGTCCTCTACCAGCTGGCAACTTCGGTGACCAATCCCTGCGACATGGGACGCTCGATTGAGCTGACCTCACTGGCGCATCGCAAGCACTACCGCGCGCAGGAGGGGCTGGAGTATTGGCTGCGGCTGCGGTTTGATGCCATTCCCGTGTCGAAGGAACGGTACCGGAGGATGTCGGCTCCGGCGCAGAAGGCGATTGTCCAATCCATTCAACGGGTTATGTCGCCGCTGCCGATAAAGAAGCTGGCCCGGGCGGAGCGCAGTCTGGAACGAGTGGAAAAACTTATCGAGCTGTTCGAGCCTTTCATCCTGCACAACGAGCACGATTTCGTGGCTGAAAACGTGGAGAAGCTCTCTTGCGCGCTGGTGGCGGAGGAGAAGGCGCAGTTCGGATACGACACGCGCTCCATTGACTGGTGGGATTACTGGCTGAATGTGCACATTCCGGCGCTGCGCAAGTGGACTTATCCTCTGATTGAGGGGCGGCCGCTCGAGGCGCGTCCGGCGCGCGAGTTCCACCTGGCCACAAGCGCCGCGAACGGAAACGGCGAAACCCTGAAGACGGGCACCAACGGAGCAACGTGGCGATATTCCTGACCGGCTCGACCGGATACATCGGCGCGCATGTAGCCGCCAACCTGCTCGACTCCGACGCCGGCACCCTGAACCTGCTGGTGCGGGCGCGCGATCCGCATGAAGCGGAGGTGCGGCTGTGGCAGGCGCTGCAACTGCATCTGAACTTTCCCCGCTTTTTCGAGTACCTGCAGACTCGAATCCGGATTTTTCGCGGAGACCTGACCGTTGCGCGCTTCGGGCTCAACAACGACGAGTACGACAGGCTGATTCACACCACCGATTCGGTGATTCATTGCGCGGCATCGCTCAACCGCAAGTCGGAGAAGAGCTGCCTGAACGTAAACCTGCGGGGGACACTGGAAGTGGTGCAACTGGCGCAGCGGGCGCACTACTATCACGGACTGCAGCGGTTCAGCCATGTGAGCACGGTGGCCGTGGCGGGCAAGCGCCGCAATGAGGTTGTCACCGAAGACAGCGCGATTGACTGGGATCGATCGGATTACGATCCCTATGCGCGAACCAAGAAGTTTTCTGAGCACATGATCCGGCAATTGTTGCCGGAAGTGCCGCTGACGTTTTTTCGTCCCAGCATTGTGCTGGGGGACAGCCGGTATCCCGAGACCACGCAGTTCGACATGGTGAAGGCGTTCGTGTTCCTGGCGGGGCTGCCCGCGCTGCCGTTCCGGGCCTCGGACAGGATCGATATCGTGAACGTGGATTTTGTGGCGGACGCGATTGCCACGCTGCATCGCAAGACCAATCCGCTGTATGACACCTACCATCTTTCCTCGGGCAGAGATTCGCAGACTTTCAAAGAGTTGACGGCGGCGCTGGCCGCGGCACAGCAGAAACGCAGACCGATCTTCCTGCCTTTCCTCGAGAAGCCGTTCGACGCCACGGTCAGCAGGCTGGCGAATCGTAAAGGGCCGACAGCTTATGGGGCATCGCTGATGAAGGTGTTCATGCCCTACCTGGTGTGGAACACGGTGTTCGATAACATGCGGGTGACGTCGGAGCTGGGCAGGCGGCCGGTGCCGTTCTCCGCGTACAGCTATCCGCTGCTGAAGTTCAGCCGGGAGGCGAATTTTACATACCGATATCAGGCATGGCCGGAGGCTTTGCCGCGCGCGAGCTGACCAGCGGTTGGCCGCACAGTACCGAGGAGAGGCCCGCGAAGATCGCCAGAAAAGGCGTTAACCTCGACGGAACACCAAGGATGATCGCTCGAGAGAAACAGACCTGGCGCGCGCCCGGTCGGAGAACACGCTCGTGATGGACTTCATTCTGGAAGCCTGGGTCAGCGGGATTATCGAATCGTCGAAGCTGGGGTGGATGCTGGGCAGAGGTGAGCGCTGGCAGCCGGGCGAGAAGCTGAAGCTGCTGTTTGCCGGCTACAACGGCACGCGCAACATGGGATCGGATGTGCGCGTGGAAGAGATGCTGCGGCAGTTGCGCTACATCCTGGGCGCGGATCACGTGGCCTTCACCGTGATGACGCAGAACTTCAAGTTTTCCCAGGGGTATTTCGAGGGCACGGCACAGGTGCACCTGCCGGACATTTTTCCGCCGTTCCTGTCAGACGAGGTCCCGCGGCATCACGGCGTGGTGGCCTGTGAAGGGTCGATGTTCAAGAGCAAGTTTGCCAATGCGCTGACGACGATGATGATCGGCTCGCTGGGGATTGCAGCAGCGCAAAACAAGTTGTCGGTGGGTTATGGGGCCGAGGCGGGGCACATGGATCCGCTGGTGGCCCGGATGTGCGGACGTTTCTGTCAGAACTCGTTGGTGATTACCCGCAACGAAGAATCGCGGACGGTGCTGCGGGACCTGGGAGTGCCGACCGAGCTGGGTACGGATACGGCATGGACTTTTGAGCCCCATCCCGCAGAGTACGGGCAGAAAGCGTTGCGGCAGGCGGGATGGGATGGCACAACGCCGGTGCTGGTAGTGTGTCCGATCAATCCGTTCGAGTGGCCGGTAAAGGCGTCGGTGGCGAAGTTCGCCCTGCATGAGTTGACGGGTGCTTACAAAGACAGCCACTACCGGTCGGTGTATTTCCACAACAGCGGGCCGGAAGCGCAGCGGGCGTACCAGCATTATGTGAATTCGATTTCCAATGCTTTGCAGGCGTTCCGCAAGCAGCACAGCGTGTTCGTCGTCCTGGTGGCGACCGAGCGGTTGGATGCGCGTCCGGCACGGTTGATCTCCCAGAAGCTGGGCGGGGTGCCGGTGCTGACCTCCGATGAGTACAACATTTATGAACTGGTGAGCATTCTGCGGGCGTGTCACATGATGGTCTCGTCGCGTTATCACGGCATTGTGACGTCGATGCCGGGGTTGGTGGCGTCGGCGGGCATCACCATGGATGAACGCATCCGCAACCTCATGCGGGAGCGCGGACACCAGGAATTGCTGATGAACGTGGACGATCCCGACCTCGAACCCCGGTTGCTGGTGGCGATGGAGAAGCTGTGCCGCGATCGCGAGACGATTGCCGCCGGAATCGGGCGGACGGTGGTGCGGAACCTGAAGGTCATGGCGCGCATGGGCGTTTACTTCGAAGAAGAGGTGCAGCGTCGGTATCCGGAGTTTCCGACGCGCACCGGGGAGTGGGGCTGGGAAGACTATCTGCCTCCCATGAGCCCAGGGCTGCAGGCGCTGGTGGAGGCGTACGGCTGAGGCAAGCGATCTTGCCGCCAAGGGCGCGAAGCATAGCTGCAAGCGACCGAAACAAGGGCGCGGACCGCGGAGGACACCAAGGAAGCGCGAGAGCTTGAGTTATCTGGATGACATTTTCGAGCGCCTCGAGACCGACGCGCTGGTCTTCGAACAGGCAAGCGACTCCGGAGCGCGGAGTGTGCGCGGCCGCGGGCTCTTGAAGCAGGTTGCGGAGGCGCGGGCATTCCTTCGCCGTCGGGGCCTGAAGAAGGGCGATCGCTGCGCACTGCTCGCGCACAACGGGATCGACTGGGTGGCGGCGGATCTGGCTATCATGGCCGAAGGGCTGATGGTGGTTCCGCTTTATGCGCGCCAGGCTCCGGCGGAATTGGCGAACATGATGAAGGATTGCTCGCCGGCGCTGATCTGCTGCGGCGATGCCGGGCTGCGCGATGGCATTCTCCAGGCATGGCCGCAAGCCCCCGCGCAGATCCTGGTGGGCGACATGTTTACGGGCCAAGGGATCGAGGACAAGCCGCTGGCGGCCGAACCGGATCCGGTCGCGATTATCTATACCTCGGGCACGTCCGGCGAATCCAAGGGCGTGGTGCTGACGGCGGCCAACATCGGGCACATGCTGGGCTGTACGTCCGGTCGGCTCGATATTCTCATGCGGGGACACTCGGGGCAGGAGCGCGTTTTTCACTACTTGCCCCTGTGTTTCGCGGGTTCGTGGATCCTGCTGCTCACCAGCCTGCTGCGGCTCAGCCTTGTGACCCTGAACACGGACCTGACGAAGATCTCGAAGGAAATGCGCGAAGCTGCGCCGGATTACTTTCTAAACGTGCCCGCGCTGCTCGAGCGCATGCGCAAGGCCGTGGACGAACAGTTGTGGAAATCAGGCGGGTTTCCCCTGACGGTGTACGCCAAGGCAAAGGCGGCGACCGTGCGCAGGCAGGAGGGCAGGGCGACCATTGCGGATTCGATCTGGTTGAGTTTGGCGCGCGCGGCGATCTTTCCCACCATCCGCAAGAAGATGATCGGGGAGAACCTGAAGGCGCTGATCTGCGGCTCGGCGCCGCTGACGGTGGAGACGCAGCTGTATTTCATGATGCTGGGAATCCCGGTGCTGCAGGGCTACGGGCTCACGGAGACAACCGCCCTGTGCACGCTGGACGATCCGCGGGATGTGGAGCCGGGGCGCGTGGGCCCGGCCATCGACAGCGTGGAGATGAAGCTGGGAGAAAATGAAGAGATACTGGTGCGCGGGCCGAATATTTTTCCCGGCTACTGGAATCGTCCCGAGGAGACCGCCAAAGTGCTGCGCGAGGGATGGTTTCATACCGGCGACCAGGGCGAGGTGGACGCGAAAGGAAATTGGAAGATTGCCGGGCGCATCAAGAATCTCATTATTCTCGGCTCCGGGCATAATGTCGCGCCGGAGCCGATCGAGGAGAAGATTCTTGAGCAGCTGCCGGGAGCGCAGCAGGTGGTGCTGGTGGGGAACGGCCGAGGTTACTTGTCAGCGTTGGTGACCGGAGCGCTTGCGGCGGACCAGGTGCAGGCGGCGCTCGACGCGGTGAATCCCGGGTTGCCGCACTACAAGCAGGTGCGGGCCTTTCAGGTTTGTCCCGAGCCTTTTTCCATCGACAATGGCCTGCTCACGGCGAATGGGAAGCTCAAGCGCGATCGGATTGCGCAGCGGTTCCAGTCCGAGATTGAAGACATGTACCGTGTGAAGCAGGCGGTCTAGGGCAGTTATGAATGACTTCCAGGGCAAGTGCATCTCGTGGGGCTCGAAAGACGGAGTGGTGGAGCTCGCTTTGCATCGTGAGCCCGGCAACGAGATCGGATCGCTGACGCTCGACGAATTGGAAGTGTTTGCCGCCAAGCTTCGCCTGCTCGCGGAAGACGAGGCGCACGCCCTGGTGATCCACAGCACCCTGCCGGCGGGTTTCTGTGCGGGAGCGGATCTGCGGGAGTTGTACCAGCGTTCTCAGCAGATGGATCGTGCGGATGCGCTCGAGGGCGTGCGCAATTTTCTGGAGCGCATTCACCGGGTGATGAACACGATCGACGCAGCGCCGCTCGTTACCATTGCCGCGGTTCACGGCGTGACCTTCGGCGGCGGGTTCGAACTGGCGCTGGTGTGCGATCTGATCATTGCCGACAAGATGGCGCGCTTCAGTTTTCCCGAGTTGCGCCTGGGGTTGATTCCGGGATTCGGGGGAATTCCCCGGCTGAAGCGGGACCTGGGGAACGGCGTGGTGCGCGACCTGCTTCTGACCGGGCGCAGCTTCAATGCGGCCAAGGCGCAGGCCGCCGGGCTCGTCAGCCAGGTGGTGGGCGAGGGCGAAGCAATGCGCGTGGCGCGCGCGACGGCAGCACAGTTGAAGAAATTCGACCGTCACACGGCGGTGACGGCCAAGAAGTTCATCAAGCCGATTCCGTATGAAGAATTGAAGCGGGAGATCGACATCTTTTGTGATTTGTTTGCCCGTCCGGCGGTGGAGGAGGGATTGCGGAGGTTTGTGGAAAGCACCGATGCGCAGCCCTATCTTCCCTGAACGGTTTCAGGCTCTGGGCCCGGGGCATGGGGAGCTTTGGTCGTGATGTTCGTCTTCACCGCGAAGCGCTTGACCGCGGAGGACGCGAAGAAATCATTTATGAAAACTGCGGAGCAGACGTTGGACGAAATTCTGAGCCTGGCGGCCGTGCACTTCAAGGTGCCGCGCGAGAAGCTCACGCCGGATGACGACTTCTTCAGGACCTTGGGCATTGACAGCCTGCAGGCGCTCGATTTGTTGACTCGACTGGAGAATCATTTTCACGTGGAGTTGCCGGACTACGAACTGCAGGGGGTGACGGATTTCCGGACCTTGGCGGCGCGAATTCAATCGCGGTTGTGAAAGACGATTCACCGCACGGCCAGCGAGACACCGAGAGAAAGAAATCGGCATGGCTGGCTTGTGCCTGCGGCGGGCTGGGAGCCCGCGCGGACCTGATCCGTCGTTCCCTTCCTTCAGAGACTCTGAGCCGCGGTGGTGAAATGAAATTTGGATGCTGAATCTTGACCAATACACATGCCTGGGGGCGGCGCTGCGGGATGCGCTGGACCGCTGGCCGAACGAAACCTGCCTGATCGAGTCGGACCGCGACAAGGAAAGGACACGGCTGACTTATTCCGATTTCAAGGAAATGGCGGCGCCGCTGGTGCGGGCGCTGGAAGATGCGGATCTGTTGCCCGGCGACCGGGCGGCGATCATCATGACGAATCAGTCGAAGTGGCTGATCTCCGCCTATGCAATTTTTCACGGTGGCGGGGTGCTGGTTCCACTCGACTACAAGCTGACCGCCGCCGAGCACCTGGGACTGCTGGCGCATAGCCAGGCAAAATTCCTGGTGGTGGAGTATTACCTGTGGCGCGCGATCATGCAGGCGCCGGAGTTCAAGACGCACAAGTTGCAGACGGTGCTGGTCACGGAGGCACCTTTGGGGGTGGAGTTGGGGGGAGCGTTTCGCTGGGAAGATTTCCGGCGCAAGGGCGCTCCGACGTTTGTCATGCGGCTGCGCCAGGATGTGGCCTGCATCGTCTATTCCTCGGGGACCGGCGGACGTCCGAAGGGCTGCGTACTGACGCACGAGAATTATCTCGAGCAGTGCAAGTCGCTGACGGCGTGGTATCCCTTCTGGCCGGGCGTGCGCTACCTGAGCATCCTGCCGACGAATCACGCGATTGATTTCATGGTGGGGTTCATCGGGCCGTTCGTGTGCGGGGCCTGCGTGGTGCACTTGCGGACGCTGCGTCCGGAGTTCGTGCGCGACGCGTTCGTGCGCTACAAGATCACCTACGTGAGCCTGGTTCCCATGGTGCTCAAGAACCTGGAGCGCGGGCTGCGGGCAAAGTTCGATGCCTTGCCGAAGGCGAAGCGGGTCTTGCTCGACCGGCTGATTTCGATCAACAAGGGGTTCACGCGGCTGCATCCGAACGCCGCCCTGAGCCGCGCCTTGCTGCCGCAGGTGCATCGCGCTTTCGGCGGAGAGCTGAAGACGATCATCGTGGGCGGGGCGTTTATGGAGCCGTCAACGCTGCAATTTTTTTACGACCTGGGTGTACCGGTGGCAAACGGGTATGGCCTCACCGAGGCCTGCACCGCGCTTACGGTGAACGACCTGAAACCGTTTCGTCCCGACACAGTAGGAAAGCCGCTGCCGGGAGTGGAGCTGCGGGTATTGAATCCCGACAGTGACGGCATCGGCGAAGTCGCGGTCAAGAGCAAGACGGTCATGTCGCACTATCTGGACGATCCGGAGTTGACGGCGGAAACCATCGTGGACGGTTGGCTGATCACCGGTGACCTGGGGCGCTTTGACGGCAACGGTCACCTGCAGCTTTTCGGACGCAAGAAGAACATGATCGTCACCGAGGGCGGGAAGAACATTTATCCCGAGGACATCGAAGCGGTATTCGACAGCCTGCCGGTGAAGGAGTACTGCGTCTTTGCCGCGAATTACGTGTGGAAGCAGAAGAAACTGGGCCGGGAGATGCTGGTGCTGGTGCTGCGGCTGGAGCCGAACCAGCAGTTCAACGACGCGCTCAAAGAAGACATCGCGGCGCGCAACCGTACATTGCCCGATTTCAAGCGCGTCGGCGGATGCCTGATCTGGAGCAAGGATTTTCCGCGAACCGCATCCATGAAAATCAAGCGCACGGCGCTGGCCGAGGAGATCGGCGAATCGGTGGAGCGCGCCGCCCTGGTCGGCTTGTGAGCTTGCGTTATTTCGCGGTGATCAATCCGGCCGCGGGTGGAGGGCGCTGCCGCAGACAAGTTGGCCCGGCGCTCGAACGGCTCCGGGCGGGCGGTCTCGTGATCGAGGCGGTCGAGACATCGGCACCCGAGCAAGCCATTGCACTCACCCGCGAGGCGTATGGGCGCGGCTTTCGCCGCTTCATCGCGGTGGGCGGCGACGGAACTTCCTACGAAATTGTGAACGGGCTTTTTCCCGGTGCCGAGCAACCACCGACGCTGGCGTTTCTACCGCTGGGAACGGGCAATTCGTTCTTGCGGGAGTTCAGCGATCGCGGCGTGGAACACGGCATGGAGGCGCTGCTTCAAGGACGCTTGCAGCCCTGCGACGTGATCCGGCTGAGGCACAAAAACGGAGTGCTTCACTACATCAATTTGTTGAGCGTGGGGTTTACCGCGGACGTGGCGACTTTGCGGGCCCGAAGACTCGCGGGCTGGGGAGAGTTCGGCTACCAGTCTTCCATCTTTATCACCCTGGCGCGCTTCCGGCGGCGGCCCTTTCCCCTGCGGGTGGATGAAGACGAGCAGGTAGACCGGCGCCGCTGCCTTTTCCTGACATTCAACAACAGCAAATACACCGGCGGCACCATGATGATTGCCCCCAAGGCGGAGGTAAATGACGGGTTCATCGAATATGTGCGCTGGGGGCCAATCGGGCGCTGGGGGCTGATTCGCAATTTGCCGACGCTTTATGACGGCACGCATATTCACCATCCGCTGGCGGAACGGAGATCGGCGAAGAAGGTCGAGTTTCTGCTCGACGGTCCGGTGGACGTGATGGTGGACGGGGAGGTGTTCACGCTGGAGTGCAAAATGCTGGACGTGCTGCCGTCAGCACTGAACGTCATGGTATAAGAGGAAGCAGCTTCTGGAGTTCGGGTCCTCATTATTCATGTCGGAAGAGCGCAGAAAGCGGCAACAGGAGCGGGAACGTCAAGAGCAGACAGCGGATTACGGTAAGCTGTTTCGCAAGCTCGCGATCGCCGTACTGATTGCGGCGGCGTTTGCCGCGGCTTATTACCTGGGCACGCGCAAGCGGACCAGCCGGCTGGATGGGTTCGCGAAATGCATGGCCACCAAGGGGGCCAAGATGTACGGACTCTACTGGTGTCCGCACTGCGAAGAGCAGAAGGAGATGTTCGAGTCGGCCTTCCGCTACGTGAACTACGTCGAGTGCGGCATCAAGGGCGAGCGCAAGGAGGAGCCGAGTTGCATTCAGGCCGGGGTGAAACAGTTCCCCACCTGGGAGTTTCCCGGCGGCGAACGTCATGAGGGAACCCTCCCCCTGACCACGCTGGCGCAGAAGACCGGGTGCAGTCTGCCATGAACGCGGGGGCAGGGCGCATTTTTCTCGGGATCGCGGTGCTGGCAATCATGGGCACGGTGGTGTCCTCGGTTTCCCTCTATCATCACTACGGAAAAGACAAGACCACCTACTGCGATTTCGGTGAGAATTTCAATTGCGACATCGTCAACCGCAGTCCCTACTCCACGGTGTTCGGCATTCCCGTGGCGCTGATTGGAATGGTGGGGTATTTGTCGCTGCTGGCGCTGGCCACGTTCTACCGCGAAAAGGCGGAGACGCCCGGCATGCTGCTGGTGGGGGCGACGCTGGGGCTGGGATTTGCTCTCTATCTGTCTTATATCGAGGCTTTTGTGCTGGGGACCTGGTGCGTGTTATGTCTCTCTTCGCTGGCGGCCATTCTGCTGATCACGGTGTTGTCGTCGGTGTTGTTCGCGCGATCGCTGCGCGGGGTGTGACTCACTCTTCTCGTTGCTCTGAATTGTCCATGGAGACAGCCCATCCGCGGGTTGGTGCGGGGGATGCGGTCCCGGTTCGGGACAACCCCTCGGTGGTGGGCGATCTGCGGCTGCATGAATTCGAGAGCCGCATTTTGCGCAACCGGCGGTGGCTGCGGGTGTGGGTGCCGCCCGAATACGACGCACCGCGCAATCGGGATCGGTACTACCCGGTGCTCTACCTGAATGACGGGCAGAACCTGTTCGATACGGCGACATCTTTCGCGGGCGTGGAGTGGCAAGTGGATGAAACCGCGGACCGTTTGATCCGGCAAGAGGAAGTGCCCCCACTGATCATCGTCGGGATCGACAACGCGCAGAAGGAACGCATTCGCGAGTTCCTGCCGTACCGTGCGGTACATCCTCCGGTATGGCGGCCGCTGGGAAAGCGGTATCCGGAGTTTCTGATCGATGAAGTGATGCCGTTTCTGTTTACCCGCTATCGCATGGCGCGCGGACCGGAGAATACCGGCTTGGGGGGATCGTCGCTGGGCGCGATCGTTTCGCTGTTTACGGTGCTCGACCGGCCGGGAATTTTCGGACGGCTGCTTTTGGAGAGCCCGTCCTTGTTTGTTTCCAACCGGCGATTGCTGCGCTACAGCCGGGCGTTCCGGCAATGGCCGCAACGAGTCTTCTTGGCTATGGGGACTCACGAAGACGGCCGTGAGGACCACGATCAGGAAGTCGTGGACGACGTCCGGGAATTGCAGCAGATTCTGCGGCGCGCTGGGCTGGGGGAGGATCGCCTGCGAGTGGAAATCGAGGTCGGGGGGACGCACAACGAGGCGGCGTGGGCGAAGCGTTTTCCAGCGGCGCTTGGGTTTTTGTTTGGCGCCTAGTTTGTCCACCAGAGTTCCGGCGGCGCTCACAAAATCAGCTACTTCGCCTCACTTCGTGTGATCAAGTGGCGCCAGCGCAGGAGCACACCACGGCTTGCGGGCAGGGGCGGACGTAGTAAACTATTATTTCTCTTTTTTCCTTCCCAGGGAGGCTATCTCCATGAAACACACGCGCTCTTGTGTTCGTTTGCTCGTCCTGTTCGGATGTCTGGTGACCGTCGCCTCTACCGCTCTGGCGCAGCAGTACAGCGACAGCCAAATGAAGGGTATGAAATGGCGGCTGGTAGGACCATTCCGTGGCGGACGGGTGCTGGCGGTGACCGGCATTCCCGGCGATCCCTACACGCTTTATTTCGGAGGCGTGGCCGGCGGCTTATGGCGCACCAACGATGCCGGCATCACCTGGACTCCGCTGACCGACAAGCAGCCGTTTGCTTCGATCGGGGCGATCGCCGTGGCCGAATCGAATCCCAGCGTGATTTACGTGGGAACCGGAGAATCCTGCCTGCGGGGAAACATCTCCTACGGCAACGGCGTCTACAAATCCACCGACGGCGGCAAGAGCTGGACTTACATCGGGCTCAAGGAAACGCAGCATATTTCGCGGGTGATCGTGAATCCGCGTAATCCGGATGTGGTTTTCGTGGCCGCCCTGGGTCATGCCTACGGGCCGAACTCCGAGCGCGGCGTCTACCGCTCGACCGACGGAGGCAAGAACTGGGAGAAGGTCCTGTACAAGGACGACAAGAGCGGAGCCATCGACCTCGCGGTCGATCCCCACAATTCCAATGTAATGTTCGCGGCGCTGAACCAGATCCAGAGAACGCCGTGGAGTCTGGAGAGCGGGGGGCCGGGAAGCGGGTTGTATCGCTCGGTGGACGGCGGAAGCACGTGGAAGCATCTCGAAGGCAACGGCCTGCCTTCGGGCTTGCTGGGAAGAATCGGTGTTTCGGTCTCGGGCGCGGATTCGAACCGGGTCTATGCGCTCGTCGAGGCCAAGGAAGGCGGGCTGTTTCGCTCCGATGACGGCGGCGACAACTGGACCAAAGTCAACGACGACCAGCGGCTTACGCAGCGGGCGTGGTACTTTACTCACATCTTTGCCGACCCGCGCAGCGTGGACACGGTCTACATGCTGAACACCGGCCTGTTTCGCTCGAGCGACGGAGGCCGGAGCCTGACGCTGCTGCCGGTGCCGCACGGCGATCACCATGGCTTGTGGATCGATCCCACGAATCCCAACCGCATGATCAATGGCAACGACGGGGGAGCAACCATCAGCGTGGATGGCGGCAAGAACTGGAGTACGCAATACAATCAGCCGACCGCACAGTTCTATCACGTGGCGGCAGACAACCGCCCGCTCTACTTCCTCTATGGGGCGCAGCAGGACAACTCGACGGTGGGCATTGCCAGCCGCAGCGACGACGGCTTCATCGGACGCCAGAACTGGTATGACGTCGGCGGTGGCGAGAGCGGATACATTGTTCCCGACCCGCGCGACGCCAACATTGTTTACGCGGGCTCGGGCGGCGGCGCTATGACGCGCTTCGACAAGCGCACCCAGCAGGAGCAGGACATTACGGTGTGGCCGATCGACGAGAGCGGCCATGGCGCGAAGGACGGCAAATATCGCCAGGCATGGACCGATCCGATTGCCCTGTCGCCCTTCAATCCGGACGTGCTCTATACGGCGGCAGAAGTTGTGTTTAAGAGCACCGATCACGGCATGAGTTGGACGGCCATCAGCGGTGATCTCACCCGCAACGACAAGAGCAAGCAGGACAGCTCCGGCGGTTCGCTCACCAAAGACAACACCACCGTCGAGTACTACGACACCGTGTTTACCATCACGGAGTCGCCGGTCGAGAAGGATCTGATCTGGGCGGGCTCTGACGATGGTCTGATTCACGTGACTCGCGACGGCGGCCAGCACTGGACCAACGTCACGCCCAAAGGCGTTCCCGAATGGAGCATGATCAGCCTGATCGATGCTTCGCCGCACGACGCGGGAACGGCCTATGCTGCCGTGGACACTCACAAGCTGGACGACCTCCGCCCCTACCTCTACAAGACCACCGACTTCGGCAAGAGCTGGACGAAGATCACCAGCGGAATTCCCGACGGCGCCTATACACACGTGGTGCGCGAAGACCCCGGGCAGAAAGGCCTGCTCTACGCGGGCACGGAGATGGGCATCTACGTCTCCTTCGACGACGGGGCGAACTGGAAGCCGCTGCAGCTGAACCTGCCGACCTCGCCCATCCACGATCTCATCGTCAAGGATGATGACCTGGCGGTGGCCACACACGGGCGCTCGTTCTGGGTGCTGGATGACATCACCCCCCTGCGGCAGCTGGCGGCGCATTCCGACAAGGAGGAGATGATCGTCTACAAGCCGCGCCCGACTGTGCGTTATCGCTGGCCGGAAGATTTCGAACGGCGCCAGCCGGTGGCTCTGAATCCTCCCGCGGGCGCGATCATTTCTTATTACTTCAAATCGGCTCCCAAGGGCGAAGTGACGCTCGACATTCTGGACGCCCAAGGCAAGCTGGTGCGGTCGTTCTCGAACCGGGACAAGAAGGAAGCCGAGACGCCGCCCGAGTGGCCCGATCAGGAGCCGCCCGCGGAGAAGATTTCCGCCGATGCCGGCTTGAACCGTTTCACCTGGAATCTGCGTTTCAGCGGCGCGCGCAAACTGCCCGGCGAAGTGGGAGCCGAGTACCGCAACAAGGGGCCCTTCGCGATACCGGGGAACTACCAGGTGCGGCTGACCGCGGAGGGAAAGTCACAAACCGTGCCACTCGAACTGAAGCTCGATCCCAGGGTGAACGTTTCCTCGGCCGATCTGGAGAAGCAATTCGATCTCGACCTGAAGATTCGCGAGCAGCTGAGCGATCTGCATGACACGGTGGAGCAGATTCGCGCCATCCGCCAGCAGTTCCGCGCGCTCGAAAGCCGAATGGGCGACGACGCGCGCTACAAGACGATCCTGACGGCGTCAGACTCATTAGACAAGAAGATGACGCCCATCGAGGAGCAACTGCTGCAGGTGAAGATCAAGTCTTCCGAAGCCAATCTGAACTACCCGGTGCTGGTCGACGAGCAGCTGCACAGCCTGGCGTTCAGCGTGGACAGTGCCGACGCTCCGCCGACAGCGCAGCAGCTCGCGGCTTTTCAGTCGCTGCGTCAGCAGGCGGCGCCGCTGATTGCCCAGTGGAAGCAGATGACCTCCACCGATGTGGTGGCGCTCAACGACATGATGCTCAAGCAGGGCGTACCGGCCATCTACATGGCTCCTGCAGCAGCCGAGGGCGAGACCAAAGCCGCAGGACAGAACTAGGCGACACGCACAAAGGGAGGGCGTTGCCCGCCCTCCATGCCCTTCACATTCCCTCCCGGTTACCAGACCGGATTACCGTCCTTGTCGCGAAAGGCGAAAGTGTCTTTGCCGCGCATTACTTCGCGCGCGAAGATGGTTTCCACTCCCTCGAATACGACTTTCGCTCCCGTCACCTCAATCTGATCGCCCTTGTGGAAGACCAGCTCGTAATTCTTCATGAAGCTGGTGGCGGCAAGGTGAACTTCAATCGTCTTGCCGTCGTTGGTTTTCAGAATCAGGTGAGCCCCCATACCTCCGCTGACCGGACACTCCCGGTCACGTACGTCATCCACCGTGCCCTTCAGCGTGACTTCGGCGGCGGGATTGTATTTGGGTACGGCGATCGGCGGATTGGCTTTTCCGGCGGCCAATGCCGGCGTCACAACGGTCACGAGCGCAGCTACCAGGATCACGGCTAGCCAGGTTTTCATGTGCGCCTCCGGCCCGGACGAGTGCCCGGGCCTTGACTCCGTCTTGATTATGAGCGGGTTGTTCCCAACCAGGTGTGACGGAGGTCACCCGATGAAGTGATCGATTGCCAGAGGAATGACAGGAGTTGCCCGGGTTGCTGGGGCGAGTTCGGGCGGGACCAGCTCAGTGACCTGAGGGCTGCAGCGGCAGTGCTGCCACATCGACCAAAGCGTCAGCAGGCACAGGAGAATTCCCCACAGAATGAGAGCCGCTTTCTGCGAGGGGCGGAGCTGCTGCCAGTCGCGCTGCACCCAGGCATCGTATCGCACCACTCGACGCCGGAAAAAGGTTGCGGTTCAGTGCCAGGGATAGGGGGTGAGGACCGCGGGTTTGTTATCCGCCGGCGAATCACTCACGACCAGCAGCCACGGCTGGCGGTCGCGAAAATAAGCCAGAAGCTCCGCGTTGTCGTTCTCTCCCATGTCGCGCGCCCAGATCACCTTGGACCCAGGAATGTCCGGATCGTTATAGACCCATTCTTTGTCTATGTTGATCGGCCCCTGGCGCACGATGACCAGCTGCTGGCCGGGGAGGTTTTCCAGCTGTTTCACGATGGCGACGCGCTCCAGATTTCCGCGCGGCCAGGGCGGCTCGATCGGGGCGTGCAGGGCCACGGCGCTCACGCGCAGAATCAGCATCATCAGGCACACCGCCGGAATCGCTCGCACCAATGCATATCCCACCCGATACCCGTTCCATCGCCAGAGGCGCAGGTGGCGCAGGCACTGCACCACCACCAGGTACAGCAATCCGGTCGCAGGCGCGACGTAATGCGCGAAGGTCCAGGTTTCCGCAATTAGGGTGGCCAGCAGGAAAAACGAGCTGGCCCACAACACGAAGCGCATCCGGCGGTCCCGCAGAATACAGGGAAACGCCAGCAAGGGTAAAGTGAGCGCCGGGCCGAGATAGAACTGCCACAGGTCTCCCGCTTTGGCGAGGACACGCCGCACGAGGCCGCGGGTAGTTTGCGTCTCGAGAAACTCCTCGCGTTCCCAGCGGGTGTAGAAATCGCGCATCACCGCGTGGTTGTAGTGAGGTTCGGATTTCAGTTTTCCCCAGATGAAGTAAGGCGCAATCGCGTAGGTATCGCGATTGACCTGGTAGGGCATTTTGAACGGGTCTCCGGTTACGCGCCAGAAGTAGAAGCCCATTGCGGCGGACGTGAGCAGAAGAATACAGGCGATAGGCACGACGACTTTGCGCATCGCAACCGAGGTGCTGGGGCGCCGTTTTCCGGTGAGCCAGAGGAGCAGGGAAACCGCCACCGGCAAGCTGAGGATGAATCCCTCATACGGGCGGCTGTTGGCCAGGATGGCGAGGCCGACCGCCATCAGGACGGCATCGCGTGCGCGCAGAAATTTCTTCATTCGCGGCAACGCCCCCAGCACCAGCGCACCGCCCAGCGCGGCGATGGAGGTTCCCCAGTAGCCATTCATCCAGTAACTGAGAATCCCCAGACGCATCACGCTGAGCAGGCCGCCGAACAAGGCCCACCCGGGTGGTACCCATCCTTGCAACATCCAGGTCAGCGCGGCGCAAGCCGCCGCCGTGGCTAGCCACTGCCCGATCCAGGGATGGCCTCCGATCAAGATCCCTGCGGCGAGCACCATCCCCTGCGCCGGGGGATACATCGACATGTAGGTCGGCTTCATGATGACGTGGAAGCTCTCGAAGTGCTGCCACATCGGCGGAGTGGGGTTGGTGAGGCGTCCGGAGGCAAAGGTCTCGGCAGCAAGCAGGTAGCTGAATTCGTCGTCCCAGCGCGGAGAGGAAACCCCCAGCAGCGGAATCAGCGCCGCGCGAAGGATAAGAACCAGCAGGGCCACGGCGATCACAGAGAGAGTTTTGCGGCGGGCGAGACGGGCGAGGGCCGACTCGAGGCGCAGGGAACGGGGGGCCCTCTTTCTTGCCAGATAGATCAGCAGCACCGTCAGCAGCACAAACGCGAGTTCAATCAGGGGAACCAGCGACGGCGCCAGGCGGGCAAAGAGGGACATTGCAGGGGATTCTTGATGGACGAGAGAGGATTGTCAATGCCGGGACGGGTGCGAGCGCTCCGTCCCCGCACAGTTAGTTCCGTACCGGCTCTTTGTCGGGTACTAGGCGGTCGAGGATGCCGAAGGCGACATCGATCAGCTCTGGATCCACCTTGCGATTGTTGGAGATAGCTTCGAGCAGCGGCACGGAAACGATCTTATTTCCGCGCAGGGCGGCCATCTTGCCAAACTCGCCGTGGTGCACCATGTCGATCGCGCCGATGCCGTAGCGGGTGGCGAGTACGCGGTCGAAGGCGCTGGGTGATCCGCCGCGCTGAATGTGACCCAGCACGACGGCGCGGGTTTCAAAGCCGGTGCGCTTCTCGATTTCGCGGGCCAGCTGGTTGCCGATGCCGCCCATGCGCACGTGCCCGAATTCATCTTTCCCCCCGTCGGAGAGCACCACATCGCCATGCGAATCGACATCGGTGGAGAACTTGGCGCCTTCGGCGGCGACCACAATGCTGAAGTAGCGGCCGCGGGCGTGGCGCAGCTTGATGGTCTCGGCGACTTTGTCGATGTCGAAGGGGGTTTCGGGGATCAGGATCACGTCCGCGCCGCCGGCGATGCCGCTGTACATGGCGATCCATCCTGCGTCACGACCCATGACTTCCACCACCATCACGCGGTTGTGCGCTTCGGCCGTGGTGTGCACACGATCGATGGCGCTGGTGGCGACGTTGACGGCGGTGTCGAAGCCGAAGGTGTAGTCGGTTCCGGCAAGATCGTTGTCGATAGTCTTGGGAACTCCGACCACTTTTACCTTTCTCTCAAAGAGCTTCTGGGCGACCGAGAGCGTGTCATCGCCGCCGATGGCGATAAGGGCATCGATTTTGTGCTGCTGAAGAGTCTTGATGCATAGGTCGAGGCCGTCGCCGTGCTTGGCCGGGTTGGTGCGCGAGGTGCGCAGAATGGTGCCACCGCGGGGAAGAATGCCGCCGACGCTCGCGAGGTCGAGGGGAATGAATTTGTTCTCCATCAATCCCCGCCAGCCTTCGAGAAATCCCACAAACTCGTCCTGGTAGTGAAAGTATCCCTTGCGCACCACGGCGCGGATGACCGCGTTCAATCCGGGGCAATCGCCTCCGCCAGTCAGCATTCCTACCTTCATGGCCTGCTCCTAACAAATATGAATTGTCTTCCCATTCGCCGGGTATCGTGTACGGATACACTTCCGGCCAGCTTTAGCCTGTGCGACGGAATATTCAGACTACCATGAAAAACGTTTACCCTGTCCCATGCTGAGGCCAGGCGCGGGTGGTCTGCAGTTAACGATTGCGCACCAGCGTCGGTTTGGCCACAATACCAGCCAGGCTTCGTTCGCCGCTCTTATCCGAAAGCCCGGGAGCCCATGTCCAGAGCGCTGCGCATTCTGATTTGGCTGATGGTGACGCTTGTCGGCGTGCTTGCCCTTTCGAGAATCGCGCTCGACCGCGGCGAGCAGATCAGCGCCATGTGGCTGGTGGTCGCGGCGGGATGCACGTATGCCATCGGGTACCGTTTCTATAGCAAGTTCGTAGCCACCAAAGTGTTGGTCCTCGATGGACAGCGGGCCACGCCCTCGGAGCGACTGGAGAACGGGCGCGATTTCGTCCCCACCAACAAGTGGGTGGTCTTCGGGCATCACTTCGCTGCCATCGCCGGGCCGGGGCCGCTGGTGGGTCCGGTGCTCGCGATGCAGTTCGGCTACCTGCCGGGCACGCTGTGGATCCTGGCGGGGGCGGTGCTGGGCGGCTGCGTGCAGGATTTTGTCATCCTGCTGTTTTCGGTGCGGCGGGACGGCAAGTCGCTCACCGAGATGGCGCGCGAGGAGATCGGCAAAGTCGGCGGATTCGTCGCCTACGTAGCGGTGATCGGCATCGTCGTCATTTTGCTGGCGGTGTGCGCGTTGATCGTGGTGAATGCTCTCAAGGCGAGCCCTTGGGGGGCCTTTACCATCGCCATGACCATTCCCATCGCCCTGCTGATGGGGCTCTACCTGCGCAGAATCCGTCCCGGGAAGGTGCTGGAGACCTCACTGCTGGGATTCGTGCTGGTGATCCTGGCGATCTTCGGCGGGCAGTGGGTTTCCCAAAGCTCGAGTGTGGCTCCGATCTTCACGCTGACCGCGCCGGCGCTCGCGCTCTGGATCATACTCTATGGTTATGCGGCATCGGCGGCGCCGGTCTGGTTGCTGCTCGCACCGCGCGACTACCTCAGTACCTTCGTGAAGCTGGGGACGATTGCCATGCTGGCGCTGGGCATCCTGGCGGTGCGCCCGACACTGCAGATGCCGGCGCTCACGCGCTTCGTTGACGGCACCGGCCCGGTGTTCGCCGGCAAGATCTTTCCATTTGCCTTCATCACCATCGCCTGCGGCGCCATCAGCGGATTCCATGCCCTGATTTCCAGCGGAACGACGCCCAAGCTGATTCGCCGCGAAACTGAAACCCGCATGGTGGGCTATGGCGCCATGCTCGCCGAGTCGCTGGTCGCCATCATGGCCACGGTTGCCGCCGGCATGCTGCAGCCGGGAACGTATTTCGCCATCAGCAGCCCGGCAGGAATCGTCGGGCAGGCGCCCGAGGCGGCGGTCGCGACCATCAGCAATTGGGGGTTTCCCATCACCGCCGCCGGGATGCATTCACTGGCGCAGGCGGTCGGCGAACAGACCCTGTTTAACCGCACCGGGGGCGCTCCCGCGTTTGCCGTGGGCATGGCGCAGATCTTCGCCAACAGTCTGGGCGGGCAGACGGTGATGGCCATCTGGTATCACTTCGCCATCATGTTTGAAGCGCTGTTTATCCTGACCGTGCTCGATGCCGGCACGCGCGTCGGGCGCTTCATGGTGCAGGAGGCGCTCGGTCACGTCTGGGAGCCGATCGGGCGCACCAGCTGGTACCCGTCGATTCTGGGGACCAGCGCGCTCATGGTCGGCGCGTGGGGATATTTCCTGTGGCAGGGAATTAAAGATCCGCTGGGGGGAATTAATTCGCTGTGGCCGCTGTTCGGAATCTGCAACCAACTGCTGGCGGCGGTCGCCTTGTGCGTGGCCACAACCATCATCATCAAGATGGGCAAGGCGAGATTTGCGGCCGTGACAGTTGTCCCCCTGGCATGGCTCGTGGCGGTTACCTTCACGGCATCATGGCACAAGATTTTCGATCCCAGCCCGCGGCTTGGATTCCTGGCACATGCGCAGCAGTTAGTGAATTCGCAGGCGAACGATGCCGCACGGCTGATCTTCAACGACCGCCTGGACGCGGTGGTAACGGGCGTGCTGATCGTGATGGTGGCACTCATCCTGATGGAGTCGGGATTCGAATGGATCCGTGTGCTTTCGGGAAAGAAAGAGGCGCGGGTGAAGGAAGCGCCCTTCGTGCCCAGCCGCTTTCAAGCGGAGGAGCAGGCATGAAGCGGATGGTGCAGATCGTGATGGCCACCCTGCGCGAGATTTTCGACGAATCGGCCTACGCGCGCTTCTTGCTGCGGAACGGCATGCGTTCCTCCCGCGCTGCCTACGCCGCCTTCCTGCGGGAAAACGAAGCCGCCCGGGCGCGCCGCCCGAGGTGCTGCTAGAGGCGGCTCGCGCCTGGCCCTTGGCAGTGGACCCCTTGACGTGTCGAATCACGGACAATCGTATCCTCGATCGGCAAAACTCCTGGGTTCGGTTCGTCAGGGCCAGCGTCGCCGCTTCGGATGACTGCTAAGTGCCGCGAGCTGTTCTGCGCTACACTCTTCTCCATGCGGGTGCTGGGCGTTGACTGCGGAACCGAATACACGGGATACGGCGTGGTGGAGCTTTGTACGGATGGAAAACTCGTGTGCCTGACTTGCGGAGCCATCAAGCTTTCGGCGCGGGATCCGCTGCCGGCGCGGCTGGCCACGATTTTCGAGCGCCTCGGCCGGCTGATCGAGGAACATCACCCCCATAATGTGGCCATCGAAGACGTTTTCTATGCCGTCAACGTGAAGTCGGCGCTGAAGCTGGGACAGGTGCGCGGCGTGGCCATGCTGGCGGCATCGTCGGCCGGGCTGGCCGTTTCCGAATATGCGCCGCTGGCCATCAAGTCGTCCGTAGTGGGCTATGGCAGGGCCGGGAAGCAGCAGGTCCAGCACATGGTGACCCGGCTGCTCAACCTGGCGGAGATTCCCCAACCGGCCGATGCCGCCGACGCGCTCGCCATTGCCATCTGTCATCTGCATACTTCGGCCACGCTTGCGCGGCAGAGCGCGGCCGCCCGGTAAAGGGAATTTTTTGGCATGATCCTAGCAATGCTGCTCAACCGGTTTTCCGCCAGCTGTGCGATTGTTCTTTTGGGTTTGTTCCCGGCCTCATGGGCTCAGAGCGCGGCTCCCACCGTGACTTTCAGCCTGAGTTTCCCCGGCTCCGAGCCCGACCGCTATTCCGTCGCTGTCCCCCTGAACGGCGACGCCACTTATTGGTCCGATGGCAAGCTGACGGAGAGTGCCGAGGCAGACGACTTCAAGCTCACCTTCGCTGTGACCCCGGCGACCCGCGCCCGCATATTTGACCTGGCGAAGAAGGCCCACTACTTCGCCGGCGAGGTTGATTCCAAGAAGAAGGACCTGGCCTTTACCGGGACAAAGGTTCTCATCTACAACGACGGACAAAAGGAAAGCCGAGCCAGCTACAACTACTCGCCCGTGGCGGCGGTGCAGGAACTTACCGAGCTTTTCCAGGACATGTCGAGCACGCTCGAATTCGGGCGCCGCCTCGAGTACTACCACCGCTACCAGAAGCTGGCGCTCGACGAGGAATTGAAGCGCATGGAACAGATGGCCAACGAAAATCAGCTGCACGAGTTGACGGCGGTGGCGCCCGTCTTACACGAGATCGCCGAGGACAACACCGTGATCAATCCCGTGCGGGCCCGGGCGCAGCGCATGCTGGCACGAGCCTCGGCCGAGGGGCGTTAAGGGCTAAATCCTGTTTGGACATCAAGTTAAAGGCCGGTTGTGAAGTGCAACAGCAACCTGGCCGGCGGTCTTCATGAAGCATATTAAGGATGCAACTAACGGTCCGATTCCGTGTTCTAATGAGGAGGAACGCCTACCCTGGGGGAGTCCCATGCGCAATCGAAGGCTGCTAACCGTCCTTATGCTCCCGGCTCTGATCGGTGGACTGCTCGCGCTCCCATCCTTCGCCGATTCGCAGGCGCGTATCGTGCGTCTCAGTCAGGTCGAGGGTGACGTCGAGATCGAGCGCAACACCGGCAAGGGTTTCGAACGAGCGTTTCTCAATCTGCCCATCACCCAGGGCATGAAGGTCAAAACGGGTCTCGATGGACGGGCCGAAGTGGAGTTCGAAGACGGCAGCGCGATCCGCATCACGCCCAATACGGTGATCTCTTTCCCCGAACTTGCGCTGCGCGATAACGGCGGCAAGGCTTCGAGCGTGGTCCTCGAGCAAGGTACCGCCTACGTCAATTTCCTGGCGAACAAAGACAAGAGCGACCAGTTGACCCTGACGTTCGGCAAAGCGAAGCTGGCGCTGAACGAGGCTGCACACTTGCGCGTCTACCTGGGCGATGTCGATGCCAGCGTGGCTGTGTTCAGGGGCGTCGTGCAGGTTTCCGGTCCGTCGGGCGACGTCGAGATCGGGAAGAGCAAGACGGCAAGCTTCGACCTGGCGCAGAACTACAAGTACGAAGTTGCCAGGAACCTTGAACCCGATCCTTACGATGCCTGGGACAAGCAGCAGTCGGAATATCACGACCGCTACGCCACCAACAACTCCGGCAGCTACTCTCCCTACGCCTACGGCGGCAGCGACCTGAACTACTACGGCAGCTTCAGCAACGTGCCGGGCTACGGCATGATGTGGCAGCCTTACTTTGCCGGTGCCGGCTGGGATCCCTTCATGAACGGGGTGTGGAGCTATTACCCAGGCTTCGGATACGCCTGGACCTCGGGCTATCCCTGGGGTTGGACGCCCTACCACTATGGCTCGTGGACCTATGTTCCCGCCTATGGCTGGGGATGGCAGCCGGGTGGAAGCTGGGCGGGATTGAATCAGCCGAATGTGAATGGCGGGACCTTTGTTCCTCCCAAGCCGCCCTCCAGCGGAAACAGCACGGTCGTCGTCAACCGCGGCGGATCGTTCCCCACCACCTCCAACGGGTTTTTCGGCAGCAGGATGACCATCGGAGAAAACTCCGCGGGACTGGGAGTGCCACGCGGCAGCATCCGCAACCTGGGGTCGCTCTCGCTGCAGGCGCAGCAGCACGGGACCGCAACCACGCATCTCCCCAGTTCAACTGTTTGGGGTTCGGGAGGTACGGGCTGGGGTAACACAGGATCGAGAGGTCCTGGCTACTCGAGTCCCGGAGTTCGTTCTCCTGGGATGAGCACCCACAGTTCGGGAGTGCACAGTTCCGGCGGCGGACACTCTTCCCACCGCTAAGCACGATTCCCGGATCGCGACCGTGGAGACGCAGCTTGGCTGGTCGCTATCCCGTTACCACTATCCCCGCGTAACCCACTACCATGTGGCGGTCTCCGGAGACGTCCCCCGAGGTCGCGTAGCGCACCAGTTCCGCGCGTGTTGCCCGCAGATCGCGCGCCGCGGTGATCATGGCAACGGTGGGACCGAAGCCGCACATGCTGATGTCTTCATTCATGACGGTGTCATAAAGCCCGCGCGCGTCCAGCCGGAGGATCGGCTCGATCGCCTTGTGGTCCTTGATGCGCGTGACCGGGTCGCTCTCGTAGTGGTTCATATCGCTCGAGGCGACGACGAGCACCGGCTCACTTTGCGCCCGCACCACTTCGGCGATGGCATGCCCCAGCGCCTCCAACGGCTCGAAGTATGCCGTGCCCAGCGCGATGGGCACGAAGCTCGAGTGCGGATGACGAACTTGCAGGAAGGGCAACTCCACTTCGGCGGCATGTTCGGCGCGGTGTGCCGTGGGGTCCTCGGTCAGGAGGGGAAAATGCTGTTTGAGAGTCTCGGCGATTTCCGAATTTATCGCTGTCGCCCCCAGCGGCGTCTGCCAGGCGCCTTGGCTCATGATGGATAGGGGATGCCCCACCCCAGTGTGATTCGGACACATGAGAATCGAGCAACCCGGGACCGAGATCCGGGCAAAGACGGCGCCAGCCACGTGTCCCGAAAACATATATCCGGCGTGAGGCACGACGCAGCCAATGGCGGGGGCGGCGCCGGCTGTCGAAGACAGGTACGATTGGATGTCGGCCGTCAGGGTCTCGGGATTCTGCGGATAGAAACGGCCGGCAACGGCGGGACGACGGATACTGGAAGTCATCGAAAGACCTCGCTCGGACAGCGGGAATCTCGCGAAGCTCTATCTTAACAGCGTTGACGTCTCGACCGCCGGTCCCGCCCGTCGAAGGGCAGCGAGCGCAGGCGCTTCCGCGTGGCCCGCGCAGACGGAGTTGCCGATGGCTGATGGCGGATACGGTGGACTTGAAACGCGGATGACTAGTGGCTTGCGAGCAGCGCGCGGTACAGGTCCGCGCTCCTTTCAAGCGACAAGGCTTCCGCCCTCACCGTGGGCTTGATGCGCGCACGTTCGAGCCCCGCTTTCAACAGTTTGGGATCGTAGTTCAGCTTCAGATTGTTCCACAGGGTCTTGCGCTTCTGCCCGAACGACTGCTTCAGGAAGCGGATGAATCCCGCCTCGGGCACTCCGAGACTTTCAATCCGCGGAGCCAACTGGAGTCGAACCACCGTCGAGTGCACCTTGGGGGGAGGGGAGAAGGCCCCCGGTGGCAGAGTGAACAGCTTTTCGACTCGGGCGTAGAGTTGCACTGTGGCCGAGAGCAGGCCGTATTCGCTTCCTCCGGGCGGTTCGGCCATGCGGTCAGCGACCTCCTTCTGCACCATCAGCACCAGAGTGTCGAAATACTGCCGGAATTCAAACAGCCGCAACAGAATGTCAGAGGTGATGAAGTACGGCAGATTGCCGACCACGCGCGCCGGCTCCGGTTTGTGCTCAAGCCCCGGCCGCGAGTTGCCCGGCTTGGGCCCGAAGATGCTGTGGAAATCGATGGCGAGAATGTCGCCTTCGATCACCTCGATGTTGGGAGCGAGCGCAAACTGCATTCGCAGCTGCGCCGCCAGAACGCGATCGAGTTCGATGGCGATCAGCCGCCGCGCGCGCTTCACCAGCAGGCGGGTCAGGGCTCCCTGGCCAGGGCCGATTTCGAGCACCGTGCTGGCGGATATGTCCCCCAGCGCATCCACGATGCGCAGCACGGCAGTTTCGTTGGTCAGAAAATGCTGACCCAGCTTCGGTTTGCGGACCGGCCGCGCAGCAGATACCTTCGGCACATTGACCCTCTTTCTTTCTGGCGCGTAGACTGGCCATTTCACCCTTGTGCCGGCACTCGCCGGCCGTTTTACCCTTGGGCTGGTGAATTGGCGCAGTCATAGTGTGCCACAAGTGGCAGAATCGCCATCATAACGGTCGCGGACAGCCGGTCGGGGAAGGAAGGTCCTCATGAATATTGCCTTTGCTGCGTCGGAAGGTGTGCCGTTTTCAAAGACCGGAGGGCTGGCCGACGTGGTGGGGGCCCTGCCGCGCGCGCTGGCGGCCCTGGGGCACCAGGTGAGTGTCTACCTTCCGCGCTACCGGCAAACCAGGCTGGCGGATCCCGAGACCGTGGTGCGCAGCATCACCATTCCCTTCGACGATCACTACCGTTTCTGCTCGATGGTGAGCGGCGGCAAACACGGCGGTGTGCAGTTCTATTTTGTCGAGTATCCTCCCTTTCTTGATCGTGACGGGCTGTACGGTACATCGGCGGGGGACTATCCCGACAATGCTGAACGTTTTGCCCTGTTCTCGCGGGCGGTTCTGGAGGCTTCGAAGATCCTGGGCGTGCCGCAGATTTTTCACTGCCACGACTGGCAGTCGGCGCTTATTCCGGTCTTGCTGCGCACACAGTACTCCGAAGACCCGGCATTGCGCGAGGCCGCGACCGTGTTCACTATTCACAATATGGGCTACCAGGGGCTTTTCCCGCCCGATACGCTGCCGCTGCTGACTCTGCCCTGGGACCTGTTTACCATCACCAAGATGGAGTTTTTTGGCAACGTGAATTTCCTGAAGGGCGCCCTGGTCTATTCCGATTTCATCACCACGGTAAGCCGCAAATACAGCCAGGAAATTCAGACCACCGAGTTCGGCTTCGGATTGGAAGGCGTACTGCGCGACCGTGCGGCCACGGTCACAGGCATTGTGAACGGCGTGGACTATGACGAGTGGAGTCCCGAGACCGACAAGTTCATCGTGGCCCGGTACTCGCGAGACGATTTGAGCGGCAAGGCGAAATGCAAGCAGGACCTGCTGGCGGCCTTCGGCGTCGCCAATCCGGACCTGAAGCTGCCGGTGATCGGCATCGTCTCACGCTTTGCCGCGCAGAAGGGCTTTGACCTCATTACCCAGATCATGGACCGCCTGGCGAGGGAAGAGATGATCGTGGTCGCGCTCGGCAGCGGCGACAGGCCGTACGAAGAAATGTTCCTCCGCTTGCAGAAACAATTCCCGCGGAAGATTGCGGTCAAAATCGCCTACGATAACACGCTCGCGCACAAGATCGAGGCCGGCAGCGACATGTTCCTCATGCCCTCGCGTTACGAGCCCTGCGGGCTGAACCAGATTTACAGCCTGAAATACGGCACCGTACCCATCGTGCGCGCGACCGGCGGGCTCGACGACACCATCGAACCCTGGGACGCACGCGCCGGGAAGGGAACCGGTTTCAAGTTCCACGATTACAACGGCGAGGCCCTGCTGCTCACCCTCCGGCAGGCGTTACAGGCCTTCCGCGACCCGGTCTCCTGGCAAGCTCTCATGCGCAACGGCATGAACAGAGACTTTTCCTGGATCGCATCGGCGAAGGAGTACGCGCGGGTGTACGAGCGGGTGAAGCAGGCGCGGGCGGCGAGCGCGGCATCCTAACGCCGCCCGGCGCGGCCGCCGCAACCACCGGAAACCGCAAACCACAAACCACAAACCTCCAACCGCTCCCCTTCCTGCCCTCTGTGTCCTTCGTGGTGGAAGCTCTTTCCCGGCACCCTTGCGCTGAAGGCTCTCCCGGCGGCTGTTAAAATCATCCCGCCGGGGACCCCCATGTCCACTCCCGCCAAAACCATCTTTCACGTCGACATGGACGCCTTCTTCGTCTCGGTCGAGG
>DATFTE010000028.1:0-34406 GCA_035262225.1 Terriglobales bacterium | reverse complement strand
GGAGATCCCCAATATTGCGGGGGTGAAGGAAGCGAGCGGCAACATGTCGCAGATTGCCGAAGTGTGCAACGTGGTCCCGCAGCATTTCCTGGTGTTTTCAGGCGACGATGCGCTCACGCTGCCGGTGATTGCGCTGGGGGGAGTGGGAATCATCTCTGTGGCATCGAACGAGATCCCGCATGAGATGGCGGAGATGACACGTGCGGCGCTGGGGAATGACTGGGAGACAGCGCGGCGTATTCATCGCAAGTATCTCGCGTTGATGCAGGCGAACTTTATCGAGTCGAGCCCGCTGCCGGTGAAGGCGGTGCTGGCGATGATGGGAAGAATCGAAGAGGCGTACCGGCTGCCGCTGGTGCCGATGCGGCGGGACACGCGTTCGCGGCTGCAGAAGATCGCGACGGAAGCGGGAGTGGTGACGAAAGCGGCGGCTCCGGCGGCCGATGCGGTGGAGTTTTACATCTACGAAAACTGGCTGGCGGGGCCGCACAAGATCGTGGTGCATCGCTCGAGCTGCGGACAATGCAATCACGGCAAAGGCCGTCCTGCGGGGCACGATGCCAACCACGCGCGCTGGCACGGTCCGTACACCACGCTGGCGGAGGCGCGCGAAGTGGCGCACAACATGGCCGGTGTGTTGATCCGCAGCGAGTGCAAGTGCATTTGACCCAGGTACCTGGTACCGCGCAACTGGCACCTGGTAAAAGCAAACCCAGAACCTGAGGACGTTGCCGGTTGTCCTGAGCCTTGGGAGCTCTTGTTTGCTCGGGAGCCCGGTACGGCGTAGCGCCAACTCTTTTCTCGTCCGCTCTTAGCCAGGTACCGGGGTACTCGGTCCTGGGTACTTCTTATGGCATCCCTGCAATCGGAAATTGAGCGTCTGGCGACGCTGACCGAAGTGGAGCGCGATCCTCAGGCGCGGGCGACATTCCTTCGTTTTCGCGACGAGCTGACCGCGGGCAAAATTCGCGCGGCGGAAAAAGCAGGCGGCCGATGGCGCGTGAATGCCTGGGTGAAACAGGGCATCCTGCTGGGATTTCGCTTGGGAGCCCTCAGCGAGATGGGCAGCGCGGCGCTCTCGTTCGTCGATAAAGACACGTTCCCTGCCCGCCAATTCAAGGTCTCCGACCGGGTGCGCGTTGTGCCGGGCGGGTCGTCGGTGCGGCTGGGAGCATACGTCGCGCCGTCCGTGATCTGCATGCCGCCCATGTTCATCAATGTGGGAGCGTACGTGGATGAGGGAACCATGGTGGATTCGCACGCCCTGGTGGGATCGTGCGCGCAGGTGGGCAAGCGAGTGCATCTGAGCGCGGCGGCGCAGATTGGCGGAGTGCTGGAGCCGATCAATGCCGCGCCGGTAGTCATTGAAGATGACGTGCTGGTGGGCGGCAATTGTGGAGTGTACGAAGGAACGCTGGTCGAGGCCCGGGCGGTGCTCGGGGCGGGCACCATCCTGACGCGCTCGACACCGTTGTATGACTTGGTGCGAGGCGAGACCTATCGCGCCACGGAGGAGAACGGGCTTGTAGTACCCGAAGGCGCGGTGGTGGTTCCGGGGTCGCGGTCGGTGAAGAAGGGTCCGGCGGATTGGAAATTGTCGCTGTATACGCCGGTGATCGTGAAGTATCGCGATGAGAAGACGGATGAGGGGGCGGAGCTGGAGGAGTGGTTGAGGTAGTTTCGCATGCCTGGTACGGGAAGTTGAGTCACGCAAAGGACGCGAAGGGATCGAGCTTCAGGGCAGGCTGCGGGCGTCCATTCCGGCATGAGATGCGGATGGGCGGGGAAGACAGTCCTTCCTGGTTGTGGGGAATGAGTTCAATTCCAAATCAGTTCAGATCAACGATCAGTTTTCCACCCGAAAATTTGACTTGAATCTCGGCCAGCGCCTGGGCTACGGCGTCGGCTTCCTGCAGTTTGGCGGCAGGAAAGGTGGTGGTCAGGGCGATCACTTTCATGCCGGCGGCGTGGGAGGAGATGATGCCGGCTGGGGCATCCTCGATGACCAGACATTCGGCGGGGGGCAGGGCAAGCAACGCGGCGCCTTTGAGGTACGGTTGGGGATCCGGCTTGCCTTGAGTTACGTCTTCGGCGGAAACCAGCACTTTAGGTAGAGGCAATCCGGCAAGGCGCAGGCGCGAAGCAGCGAGCCTGCGCGTGCCGGAGGTCACGACGCACCAGTGGCCCTGGGGGATGGAGTTCACGAGGTGGGCGGCGCCGGGCATGACTTCCACGCCATCGCGGTCGGCGCTCTCGCGGGCTTCGAGTTTCTCGGTTTCTTCTTCGGCCGAAAGATCTGGGGCTAACTGGCGGATGACTTCGATGGTGCGCACGCCGTGAGCGATGGCGGTTACCTGGTCGGGATCAAGGCTGTGCTCGGCGGCCCAGCGCCGCCATTGGCGGTCGACGGACTTGGTGGAATCGACGAGAACACCATCAAGGTCGAAGAGCACGGCCGAGCAAACGAAATTCGCCATTGTGAACAGTTTCTCATGGTCTGGTCCCCGCTTCGCGACAGGCGGGGCGAGGTCACCCGCCACTCCACTTAGCCGGTGCATCAGGTGTGGTGAACAAGGGCAGCTTGCTCAAGGGTGATGCGGTGGCGCATCTCGAGATGGCGCTGGCGGAAGTGAGCCTGGGCGCGTTGTCCCCAGGCGCGCACGAAATAGTAATTGAGGCCGGCGCCGATGACGGAGCTGGCGACGGGAATGAGGCGACCTGACCATTTTTCCACGAACTCGGTGCTGGCTTGCGCGGCGATGCGCTGGATCACGCGGGGCACGAAACGGTTGATGACTTCTTTTTCGAGCAGCTCGCGGCTGATATCGACACCGGCGGCGCTGGCCGCGGCGATCCAGAGCTCGGCGGTTTCTTCTTCGGTGTTGAACTCGAAGCCGTACAGCAGGCTGAGCTTCTGAATGGTGCGCAAGGTGATGGCGGAGAGGATCCCGAGGTCAGGGACGATGGTCGAAACGCCGCCCAAGCCGAAACCCGCGCCTTCGGTGGCGGCAACTCTCATGCCGGTGCGGATGATGCGGCGAGCCAGGTCATCGAGCGTGCCAAGTTCGACCGAGTAGACGCCCCTGAAGGTGCTGACCGGGAGCCCGTAGGCGGCGCGCAGCTGCACCAGGAAGCGCGAGGGATCGACGCGGACGGTGTGGTAGGCGTGCTGGAACCCGCGGCGCAAGCCACTTTCCACGCGGCGGCGCAGCCAGGATTTGCGGGTGGCGTCGGGCATCTCTCTGTAACGATAGCGCAGAGGGGCAGGCGGGGGGAAGGCTTTCCCCAGTGCTTGCGCACCGGGTTCATGAGATCGCCGCTCGGCAACCTGGTTTTGTGCCGGGGCCCACGTTTCGCTCGCAGAACAACCCAGGCGGCTGTCACCACGTGGGCATGCTGGCTGTGCTAGCATCAGTATTTCCCCATGCCAAGCGGAAAGTTGCACATCGTACCCCTGGGCGGACTGGGCGAGTTCGGGATGAACTGTATGGCCCTGCGCTGGGGCGATGACATCATCGTCATTGATGCGGGGCTGATGTTCCCCGAGGCGGAACTGCTCGGGGTGGATATTGTGGTTCCGGATATTACCTACCTGATCGAAAACCGCAGCAAAGTGAAGGGGATCATCCTCACCCACGGGCATGAGGATCATATCGGCGCGCTGCCGTGGATTCTGTCAGAGCTGAACGTGCCGGTGTGGGGTACGGAGTTCACGCTGGCGTACGTGGAAGACAAGCTGGATGAGCACGGGATGCTGGATGACGCCGACCTCCGCGAGATCCGGCCCAATGACCGCTTCCAGGCAGGGCCATTCACGATTCATCCCATCCAGGTGACGCACAGCCTAGTGGATTGCGTGGCGCTGGCGATCCACACACCACTCGGGGTTTTGATCCATACCGGAGACTTCAAGGTGGATCCGACGCCAACCGATAACCGGCTGTTCGATCTGCACTCGTTTGCCGAGTACGGCAAGGAAGGCGTGTTGGCGCTCTTCCAGGACTCGACCAACGTCGAGCGCAAGGGCTACACGGCGAGCGAACGGGCGGTGCGGCGGAAGTTCGATGAAGTGTTCGCGCGCACCGAGCGGCGGCTGTTTATCTCCTGCTTCTCGTCTTCCATTCATCGCATCAAGCTGGCGACGGAGCTGGCGTTTGAGCACGGGCGGAAGGTGGCCTTCATCGGGCGTTCGATGAACAGTTCGGCGGAGATCGCCGAAGACCTCGGATACCTGGAGATTCCCGAGGGATTGCTGATTCATCCCGGGGAGATGAAGAATTTTGCGCCGGAAAGAGTCTGCGTGCTGATCAGCGGCACGCAAGGCGAGCCGATGTCGGCCATGTCGCGCGCGGCGGTGGACAGCCACAAGCACGCCAAGATCGAAAAGGGCGATACGGTGGTACTGTCATCCCGCATTATTCCGGGAAATGAAAAGGCCATCTACCGGATGATCGATCATTTGTTTCGGCGCGAGGCGCACGTGATTTATGAGGACGGGACTTCTCCCCCGGTGCACGTCAGCGGTCATGCCAGCCAGGAGGAGCTGAAGCTGGTCATCAACCTGGTGAAGCCGAAATACTTTGTTCCCATTCACGGGGAGTACCGGCAACTGAAGCTGCATGCGGAACTGGCGGGCAGCATGCATGGCTCCGTGGGAAGCGTGATTCTGATCGAGAGCGGCGACATTCTGGAGTTTGACGAACTGGGTGTGCGCAAAGCTGGCAAGGTGAACGTCGGGCGAGTGTGCATCGATTCGGGCTCGCGCACCGACGTGGTGGAGGACTTGATCATCAAGGACCGGCGGCACCTGAGCGAAGACGGGATTGTGCTGCCCATCATCGCGATCAACAAGCTGACGGGGCGGGTGGAGACATCTCCCGAGATCGTGACCCGCGGGTTTTCTGGGGGTGAAGACGGGTTGATGGAAGGCGCGCGGCAAATTGTGACCCAGACCCTCGATGTGTCGAGTGACGAAGAGAAGGCTGATTACGGCGTAATCAAAGAGAAGATTCGCGCGGACTTGAAGCGCTATATTGCGAAGCAGACGCAGAAGCGGCCGCTGATCATGCCTGTGATTCTGGAGATTTGAGTCGCGGGAGGTTCGCCTCCGGCGCTCGAGCGCACGATCGTTTTAGTCGGCAAGCAGCAGGAGTAAACTCGTGCCCTTGCCGATTGACCTTGGAATGAGTATTACACCCTCACGGGAGACTGTGCCATCGTTACCCTGGACGATATCAAGCAAGCCCGAAACCGCCTGCTAGGCATTGCCGTTCACACTCCTCTGGTCACGTTTCCTGACACCGACGGCGACCGCGAACTCTATTTGAAGCCCGAGAACCTGCAGCCCATTGGGGCGTTCAAGCTGCGTGGGGCGTACAACAAAATCGCTTCCCTGCCCGATGCCGAGCGGGGTCGCGGGGTGATCGCTTATTCCAGCGGAAATCACGGGCAGGGAGTCGCGTACGCGGCGCGGGCCTTAGGGGTAAAGGCGGTGATCGTGATGCCGGGATCGGCTCCGGCGATCAAGCGCGAGGCAACGGCGGCCATGGGCGCTGAGCTGGTCTTGGTGGGCCCAAGCAGCGAGGAGCGGCGCATCAAGGCGGAGGAACTGGCGGCGGAGAAAGGCTATGTGGTTGTTCCTCCGTATAACGACGAGAGAATTATTGCCGGCCAGGGCACGATTGGCCTCGAAATTCTCGAGGACCTGCCGGAGGTGGAGACGGTGATTGCGCCGGTAGGCGGCGGGGGGATGATCAGCGGCGTGGCCACGGCGATCAAGCTCAGCCGGCCGCAGGTGAAGGTGATCGGCGCGGAACCGGCACTGGCGGCCGATGCGCAGGCGAGTCTGCGGGCGGGCAAGATTATCGAGATCACTGCGGAAGATACCACGCGCACCATGGCCGACGGGTTGCGCACGCAAAGCATTGGGCCGATCAATTTCGAGCACATTCGACGGTATGTGGATGACATTGTGACGGTGAGCGAGGAAGAGATTCTCGAAGCCATGCAGCGGTTGGCGCGGAATCCGAAAACAATGGCCGAGCCGAGCGGAGCGGTTTCGGTGGCGGCGTTCTTGTTTCATCGGGAGGAGTTGCCGCGTACGCGGGCGAATGTGGCCATCATCAGCGGAGGGAATATCGAACCGCAGACATTGCGGGAGATGGGGGTTGATTCCGAGGCGTGACGGATGGCGAGGCGGGGCACCCGTCCCTAGGTGGCCTGCGCCGGGGCGGCGTAGACTTTAGATTTTGCATCTCATTCTTCCTAAGAGGTAACTCCTATGCGGTTGGGCCGGCGGCGGTGGTTTGTCGCGTTCCTGGCTTCTTCTTTCCTGATTGCGGGAGCGGTTGCTCAGAATGTCCCCAAAAAGACATCGAACCCAGGTCACTTTTTCCCTTATGAAATCAAAACCAAAACCCTGGCCAATGGATTGACAATCGTCGTGATCCGCACACCGGAATTCAAGGACATGGTGACTTACTCGACGGCCGTGTTCGCCGGTTCGGGCAGAGAGACGGAAAAGGGGAAAACCGGCCTGGCACACCTGTTCGAGCACATCATGTTCCGCGACCAGTTCGGCGGAAAACCGGGCGGGTATGACGACGCCATTCGCCGCATGGGCGTGCACAACAACGCGTGGACCGACTACGACATGACGTTTTATCACCCCACGACTTTCAGCGAGAACCTGATCGGGCCGCTGAGCCGTCCGGATGGTCCTCTACCCGGACTGATGGAACTGGAGGCGTCGCGCTTCAAGCATCTCACGCTGGACCGCAAGACTTTTGAGGTAGAAGCCGGGGCGGTGCTGGGCGAGTATCGCAGGACGTTCTCCAATCCGGCGGAAAAAATGATCGAGGAATTTTCGCCGGTCGCCTACCCGCATCATCCTTATGGCCACACCGTGATTGGCTATCGCGAGGATGTGGAGAACATGCCGAACGCATGGGACTCGGCGTGGGAGTTTTATCGTAATTACTATGCGCCGAACGATGTGGCGGTGATCGTCGTGGGCGATGTGGATGCGGAGAAAATTTTTGCCGAGGCGGAGAAGCGTTACAAGGACTGGAAGCCGTCGGTAACACCCAAAGTTCCCCCTGAGCAGGCTCCCGATGGACCGAAACAGGTGCACGTAAACTGGGAGGCGGACGTTTCTCCGCGGCTGGTGGTGGGCTATCACACTCCGGCGGTAAAACCCGGAAGCAAGGAGACCGCGGTCACGCAGATCCTGGGAGAATTGCTGACCTCACGCTCGGCGCCGCTGTTTCAGAAGCTGCGCTATCAGAAACAGACCGTGACCGACTTCAGCATTCTCAACGGAACGGAACTGCTGGAGGCGACCGATCCGCACCTGCTGCTGCTCGATTCCTCACTGATTCTCGAGCGCTTCCGCAAGGAGGGTGACAAGTACGTTGCCGATGTCGAGAACGATGTGATTGCAGGCATGGACGATCTCAAGACGTTCTCCAGGCAGCCCAACGCCGCGCAGACGCTGAAAGTGGTGAAGAGCAAAGTGCGCAACGATTTTCTCGGAGCGCTGGATTCGACGGGCAGCATTGCACCGATCTTTGCCTGGTATTACCGCTTCGACCGCGATCCCCAGGTGCTGGATACGCTGATGCAGGCGGTCGATTCGCTTACCCCGCAGGATGTGGATGCTTACGCGAGCAAATACTTCACGCCACAAGGAAGAATCGTAAGCACGTTATGGCATGATGCGGATCAGACGGCAGGGGTGAAGTGATGAGACGTCGATCGTCCGCGGTGGTTCATCAGCCGTCGGTACCCCAGTCGTTCCCCGCTGACCGCCGGTCGCTGGCCGCTTTGGTTCTCTGCCTCGCCGCGGTTTCGGCGGTGGCCCAGGCTTCCGGCACAAGGATTTCGCATCGTGGGAGCCCAGTTCATGTTTTCAGCGCGAATCTGGTCACCTTGCCCTCGGCTTCTTCGCTTTACCAGATCCAGATCATGGTGCGAGCGGGATCGGCCAACGATCCCGCGGGAAAGGAGGGAACCGCAAACCTGGTGGCGAGGGCACTAATTGAAGGTGGATTCGGCGACCCGAAGAATCCGGTAACCAAGGAAAAGCTCGCAGAGATCACGCGTCCCTGGGGCGATGCGGCTTTGCCGCAGGTACGGGTGGACAAGGAAACCACGACATTTTCGATGACCGTACCGCGCGACGCCTTTCCCGACTTCGTGGCCCAGGTCCTGAAGCCGATGTTTAACCAGCCGCTGTGGACGGGGAGTGAACTGGATCGCCTGCGGCGCGAGGCGCTGACGGAGATTCAGTCGCAGCTGCGGTTCGAAGATGAAGAATCGCTGGGCCTGGCGGCTCTCGACAACTGGGTCTACGAGGGCATTGGGCTCGCGCATCTCACGGTCGGGACGGTCCGGGGTCTGGAGGGGGTCACGCGCGACGACGTGGAGGCTTTTTACCAGAGCTATTACACCAGCTCGAACATGCTGGTGGCGACCAGCATCAACGATCAGGATCAGCTGGCGATGCTGACAGAGTCCCTGCCCAAGGGGAGCGGCGAGCAGCTGGCCCCGGCAATGCCGCAAGCGGCAAGCGTGGAACCCGGCCGTCGCGTGTTGATCATTACCCAGCCCAACGCCATCGCGACCGGATTGCACCTCGGTTTTCCCACCGCGGTCAACCGTACGAGCGACGACTACTGGCCGCTATTCGTGGGGAATGTTTTCCTCGGTCTGCATCGCGACAGCTTCGGACGCATGTACCAGGAGATTCGCGAGGAACGCGGTTACAACTACGGCGACTACTCCTACATCGAATTTCTGAGCGGACGGCCTTCCTTCCTGGTTCCTCCGCCCGCCACCCCGCGCAGGCAGCAGTATTTCAGCATCTGGATTCGCCCCGTGGGACATCAGTACACCCACTTCATTCTAAAAGCGATGAGTGAGGAGCTGGACCGCTTTATCCGCCAAGGTCTGACCCCTGATCAGGTGGCGCAGGCCAAGGTGCGGGCACGCACGCTGTACCTGAACTACGCGGAGAGCCTGTCACGCCAGCTGGGATATCGTCTCGACGACATGTTTTACGGGATGAAGGACCAGGGCTACCTGGAGGAGATGCTGGCGAAGATTGATGCTGTCACCCCGGACGAGGTAAACGCGGCGATCAGGAAAAACCTGCAGATGGCAAATCTGAAGTACGTCATCGTGACCAACGAAAGCGCGGGTGACAAATTGGCGGACGACATCGCGAGCGGGGCGAATGTGACCCCGAAGACGCTGGCGGAATATCATGTTTCCGAGCCCATTCCTGCGGAAAAGCAGAAGATGCTTGACCAGGACGAGAAGTGGAAGGCGTTTCCGCTGAACATTCCGCGGGAGAACATCCGGGTGGTGAAAGCCGCCGACATGTTCGAGGATGCGGGGAAGCCCTAGGGGAGTAATGCTTGGTCTAAAAAAGGCGCTCCGCGTCGCTGGCCTGATCCTGGCGGCGCTGCCACAACTTGCCGCCGGCGCGGACTACCAGCGGGCGGTAATGGTGCGCTTTGCACGTATCTATCTGACGCCGGACACCAGTTCGGCGGTGCTGGGCTCGATTGACCGGGGCCGCGAGCTGGTGGTTCTGGAGACAACCCCGGGGTGGGTGCACGCCACCGCGTCGCTCACCCAAGAAAAGACAGTGACCGGGTGGCTGGTCGACAAGGGAGTGGTGCGTGCCGGAGCGCCGAACGGGGACCGGGTTCTCTATGGCGAGGCAGTCGATTCCGAGGACCAGGCCAGCCGTCCGCGTGGACGCAATAACGCTGCGCAGGATGCGATGCATCTGTATCACGGCGTGGCTGAATATTTTCCCAATTCTCCGCTGGCAGGAGAGGCCATGTACCGCGCCGCCGACATTCGCTGGCAGATCGAGAAGGCGGATGTCAGTGCGCGTCCATCGGCGAAAGAGAAGGAATCGTACCTGCGTGAGGGGATGAACGAAGACTTCATGAAGGAGGTCATGAAGAAGTTTCCCAACACAAAGTGGGCGGACCTGGCGGCGTTTCACCTGATTGAGAACAAATTGTGCGGCGACTGGCAGGGTGATCCGAAGTGTCCGGCGAAGGAAGCCGAGATTTACGAGAAGTACGCCAAGGAGCGCCCGCAGTCTCCCGCAGCCGGAGAGGCACTCTATGATGCCGCGTGGCGATACTCTGCGCTGATCGAGATGTACAAAACGGACGAACAGCCGAAGAAATCAGAGGAAGCGAAGACCAGGGCAGTGGCGCTGGCGCAACAGGTAGCCACGCAATTTCCCCAGTCGGATTGGGGTGCCCGGGCGCAACGGCTGCTTTACCTGATGCAATCGAGCATTCCCACCTACGGGAATGAAGTCGAGTAGGACTTCGACCGCAGCTAAAGCACGTCTTTGGCCCGCGGGGGCCAGGTCATTTCTACCGTCACCCGCACTTTCGAGCCGTGGGGCGTTATTCTTCCGCCGTTGAACGGACCCTTTCTGCTCCCGGTTTTTTCTGCGATACTTGCCCACTCACTCTGGGAGGACGCTTGAACGATTACCTGCTTTCTGTGGTGTTGGGCATTGTGGAGGGACTCACGGAATTTCTGCCGGTCAGTTCGACCGCACATCTGCGCATCGCCGAGTCGGTGTTTCATATCAACCTGGCAGACGGCTATTGGAAGATGTATACCATCGTCATCCAGTTGGGTGCGATTCTGTGTCTGCCGATTTACTTTCGCGAGCGGATCGGGAGATTTCTGTCGACCTTTCCCAGGGGTGAGAGTGGGCACGGCACGGCGCTTACGCATCCTCTGGGGCTGACGGCGATTGCGTTCGTGGTGACCGCCCTGCCTGCCTTTCTGCTGACTAAGGTGATCGGCAAGCATCTGGAGGATCTGAAGATCATCGGCACTTCCCTGCTGGTCGGCGGCATCATCATGTGGATCGTGGACGCCATGAATGCCAGGTGGGAGGCCGCAGGACCAGGCGCCGTTGGTAGCCGCATTCATACCTGGAAGATGGAAGCGATGAGCCTGGGGCAGGCAATCTGGATCGGTTTCTGCCAGATTTTTTCCGCGGTATTTCCGGGGACGTCACGATCCATGTCGACGATCGCGGGGGGGCAGATCGCGGGAATGTCGCGGGCGGCGGCGCTCGAATTTTCCTTCTTCCTGTCGATCCCGACCATGGTTGTGGCCACGGGTTACGATCTGCTGAAATCGCTGCGCGGAAAGGGCGAAAATCCGATTGGCGTTTCCGCGATTGATGCGCACGGTTGGGTAGTGCTGGCCATCGGGTTCGTGGTGTCGTTCATCGTGGCTTACGCTTCGGTGGCGTGGTTTATGGCCTGGGTGCGCAAGCGGGGATTTGCTCCATTCGCCGTTTACCGCATTGCGCTGGGGATCTTCGTGCTGGCGTTTCTGGCCAGAGCCGCGGCAGCAATGTAAGGTTAGCGCGTTGATCCTAAAGGCAGAAACCAACTCGACAACTTTCGCCATTGTGGCCCGGACAACTTCTTTGGCATAATCGTCTGGCTCTGGCCCGTTCTGCCACCAAGTCGGAAGCTTCCGCCTGAAGTGGCGCGAACACGCCGAATGACGTACCTCAACCGGATCTTTGCCCCGACCAGTAACCGACGGCTCAATGAGCTGATCGGCTTTCTTTTGTGCGTCTCCGCGCTCCTCCTTTCGCTGGCACTCATTTCCTACTCCCCGCTCGACCCCTCGCTGGACAGCGCTTCGGTGCTGACCGGTTCGCGCGTGGCGCGCAACTGGATCGGCGTGGTCGGCGCCTTCGTCGCCGATCTGGTGCTGCAGGGATTCGGCATCGGCGCGTTTCTGCTGCCGGTGTTCCCTGCGGTGCTGGGCACGCGCTGGTTTCGTTCGCGCAAGGTGACCTCGCCGCTGGCGAAGTCGCTGGGGGCGATCTGGCTGATGATTTTTGTTCCCGCCATGCTGGCGCTTCTCCCGGGGCAGGCGCACTGGAGGGGAGCGATCCCGGTTGAGGGATTGATCGGGCGCGTCGTGGGCGACGTGCTGGTGCATTACTTCAATCTGGCGGGAGCCTATATAGTTTGTGCCACGGTGCTGGCGGTGGCGCTGTATCTTTCGACGGCGTTCTCGTTCTCCTCGCTCGAGCTCTGGCTGCCGACCCGATTCGCCTTCGTCATCGCGCTGTGGAATCGCTACCAGGATTGGCAGACCGGGCGTGCGAAGATGCGGATGCAGAAGGACCTCGAAAAGCGCCGCGCGGGGAAGCCGGCGATTGCCACGCAGATGGTTCCGGCGAGAACTGTGCCGGCGGCCGTGGCGGAACCGGCACGGCGCACCGGGATCGAACGCATGGCCGAGGAAGAGGACCAGGAAACACTCCCGGCGGGAGCTGTGGAGGCGCCCGAGCCCGTTGTGGCCGAGGTGGAAGTCACGGAACGTGCCGACACCAGGCAGAAGGCCAGGACCACGCTGCCGCGCATCACCGGAGGATTCAAGCTCCCCTCGAGCAGCCTGTTGCACCGACCCGACGAGCAGCAGGCGGTAGACGCCGGCGAGCTTAAGATGCTGGCGCAGGTGCTTACCGAGAAGTACGCCGAGTTCGACGTCCACGGGCAGATCACGCAGATCAATCCCGGCCCGGTGGTGACGACCTTCGAGTTCAAGCCCGAGGCCGGCATCAAGTACAGCCGCATCACCAATCTCACCGACGATCTCTGCCTGGCATTGAAGGCGGAGAGCATTCTGATTGAGCGCATGGCGGGCAAATCGACGGTCGGCATCCAGGTACCGAACCGCGAGCGGGAGATCATCTGGCTGCGCGAGAACATCGAGTCGCAGGAGTTCATGGGCTCGAAGTCGAAGCTGACGCTGGCCCTTGGCAAGGACATCAACGGGCGCATCGTGACGGCCGATTTGGCGGGCATGCCGCACCTGCTGATCGCCGGTTCCACGGGATCGGGCAAGAGCGTGGCCATTAACGCCATGATCATGTCGATCCTGTATAAGGCGACGCCCGAGCAGGTGCGCCTGATTCTGGTCGATCCCAAGCGGCTGGAACTGGGCAACTACGAAGGCGTGCCGCACCTTTACACGCCGATTATCACCGAGCCCAAGCTGGCCGCGAATGCCTTGCGCAACGCGGTGCGGGAGATGGAGCGGCGGTTGAAGCTGCTGGCGGAAAAAGGCGTGCGCAACATTGACCAGTACAACCGGCTGTTTGACGACCCCACGCCCGGCTTGTTCGACGAGAACAGCGAGGAAGGGCCGATTCCCTACATTGTCATCATCATTGACGAGTTGGCCGACCTGATGATGCTCGATTCCGGGAACGTGGAGGAGTCGGTAACCCGCCTGGCGCAGATGGCGCGCGCGGTGGGCATCCACCTGGTGCTGGCCACGCAGCGGCCTTCGGTGGACGTGATCACAGGGCTCATCAAAGCAAACTTTCCTGCGCGAATTTCGTTCCGCGTGGCGACCAAGGTGGACTCGCGTACGATTCTTGACGCCAACGGCGCGGAAGCGCTATTGGGAAGAGGAGACATGCTGTATTTGCCATCGGGATCGGCGCGCGTACATCGCCTGCATGCGCCGTTCGTCACCGAGAAAGAGATTGCCGCAGTGGTCGAATTCTGGCGCACCCAGGCGACGGCGCAGTACGAAGAAAAATTTCTGCAGGCTCCGAAGGAAGAACGCGAGGCGGGAGAAGCCGGCGAGGATGGCGGCGAAGCTGGAGAGGACATCAACGATCCTCTCTATGGAGACGCCGTGCGCCTGGTGGTGGAGTTTGGCAAGGCTTCCACTTCCCTGCTGCAGCGGAGGCTGCGCATCGGGTATGGCCGCGCGGCACACCTGATTGATCTGATGGAACAGGATGGAATTGTTGGCGCAGCCGATGGTCCCAAGCCACGCGAGGTGCTGAAGCGCCCGGACTGGATCAGCGAAGTGGAAGAGAGCATGCGGTAGAGGACATTCTCCAGCTTCATTTCGCCACCGGCCGCGGCTTCCATTCTTCCGCTATACTGCTCCCTTGCCTGCCGTAGTCAATCTGCTTGAGCCATTGCGGCGCTACTGGGGTTACGATTCGTTTCGTCCCTTGCAGGAGCGCATTATCGTGAGCCTGCTGGGCGGGCACGACACCTGCGTGGTGATGCCCACAGGCGGCGGCAAGTCGGTGTGTTACCAGCTGCCCGCCGTCCTGTCAGACAAGACCACGGTGGTGATTTCTCCACTCATCGCCCTGATGCAGGATCAGGTGGCGCAACTGCGGCAAAAGGAGATTTCCGCCGCCTTGCTGAACAGCACGCTGGAAGCGGCGGAGCAGTCGCGGGTGATGAGGGAGGCGCGAGCGGGCCGGTACCACCTGTTGTACCTGTCGCCGGAACGGCTGGCGCGGCCCGACACCATGGTATGGCTCGAGCAGGTGCCGATTGGGCTGTTTGCCATCGACGAAGCGCACTGCATCTCGGAGTGGGGGCACGAGTTCCGTCCCGAATACCGGCAATTGAACCGGCTGCGCAGTCATTTTCCCGACCGTCCCATTGCGGCCTTCACGGCCAGCGCGACACGGCGGGTGCGCCACGACATCCTGCACCAGCTGCAGTTGCGGAACCCGCACAAGTACATTGCCAGCTTCCATCGCGCGAATCTGCGCTACGTGGTGCGGGAGTGCGATGCGGTCTCGCAGCCGCGACTGCTGGAGCGGGCGCTGCGCACGTATGGCGAAGGCAACGTGATTGTCTATGCGCCCACAATCGCCCGCGTCGAGGAGACGGTCGATTGGCTGGAAGAACGGGGCATCCCCGCTGTTGCCTATCACGGACAAATGGAAACCCAAGAACGGCGGCGCAACCAGGAGCGCTGGATGTCGGACGAAGTGCGGGTGCTGGTGGGCACGATCGCCTTCGGCCTGGGGATTAACAAGGCGACGGTGCGGGCGGTGATTCATCTTTCGCTCCCCAAGTCGGTGGAGCAGTACTACCAGGAAGCGGGACGCGCCGGCCGGGACGGCAAGCCGGCGGATACAGTGCTGCTGTGGCAGAAGCGGGATTCGGGTCTGCTGGCGTATTTCATCGACCAGATTAACGATCCGGCGGAGAAGCAGCGTTCCTGGCAGCGCTATCACGAGGTGCACCGCTTCGTGGAAGCCAAGCAGTGCCGGCACCGCCAGATCTGCCTGCACTTCGGCGAGACTCCGAAATGGAGCACATGCCAGGCCTGCGACGTGTGCGGGTCCGAGCCCGAGTGGCTCTCTGCGCCGAGAGAAAACGCGCGGCCCCGCAAGGCACGGGTTTCGCTCCCTGCGGCGGTTCCCTCCGACAGCGACGAGGAATTGCGCGAATACCTGCGCCAGTGGCGGCGTAGGATCGCCCAGCAGCAAGGGGTGCCGGCCTTCATGGTGATGCACGACAGCTCGCTTGAGGAACTTTGCCGGTTGAAGCCGAAATCGCTGGTGGAGATTCTCGGAGTAAGCGGCTTTGGCCAGCGAAAGGTGGAGCTTTACGGAACCGGGATCCTGCGCGCATTACGAGAATTTTTGAGTGGAGCCCGGGCCACGCCCATTGAGGAAAACCGGCTTTCCCCGGCGGTCGAAACCGTGCGCCTGTTACGGGAAGGCCGGAGCTTCGAAGAGATCGCCAGACTGCGCGGGCGGATGCTGTCTACCGTGGTTGCGACCGCAGCCCGGCTGGTGGAATCGGGAGAACTGGAATTTTTCCCCAAGTGGGTAGGCGCGGAGAAGCAATCGTTGATTGAAGCCGCCTGCGCACGCCTGGGAATGGGCGCGCTCCGTCCGCTGAAAGACGCGTTGCCTTCCGACATCACGCTCGAAGAGATCAAGCTTGTGGTGGCGCGTCTGCGCCGGGAGGCTTCTTCCGGGAAAGAGGCGTCGCCATCGAAAAGCGCCTCGATTCCCGGCCGACATTGATGAGTTCTGTAGTAGAATCGCCGCACTCTTGTAGCTGAACTCGGGTCGCTCAACTAACTTGGACGACATCCTTGTCTTCGCCGGCTTTCTCGTCGCAGCTGTGCTTCTTGGTCCCTGGGTGCTCGTCTGGCGCAACCGCCGCAAGCGCACTCGCCAACGTGAGGAAGATCAGGAGCGCTGGGAACAGCTCACGCAGCGCATCTCGGCCCTGGAGCATACGGTCCAGAAGCTGAAAGAACCTGCCGTAGCAGCGTCCGCGAAACCGGCCCTTGCACCTGCTCCACTTCCTGCTCCGGTGGTCGAGAAACCGGTCGAACCCACTGCCGCCAAACCCGCCGCGCCAGTCACAGTCAAGCCGCCGGAGCGTGCACCGGCTGTGCCTGCGCCTTCACCGATGCGGCCGGTGGTCCCTCCTGCGCCTCCGCGGATTGAGACCGCAGTCGGAGGATGGTCCTTTACCGCTCGTTTCAAGTCCGCGCTGAATGTGGAAGAGGCCCTGGGAACGAACTGGCTGAATAAGCTGGGCATCGGCCTCCTCGTGCTCGGGGTGGCGTTTTTCCTGGCTTATCAGTTGAGGACACTGGGACCAGCCGGCAAGGTTCTGGTGGGATACGCAGTCAGCGCCGCCATGCTCGGGGCCGGGGTGTGGTTCGAGAGGAACGATCGTTATCGAATTCTGGCGCGCGCGGGCGTGGGCGGCGGATGGGCGCTCGTGTTCTTCGTGACTTATGCGATGTACCACCTGCCGGCCGCGCGAGTGCTTTCCTCGCAACCGCTCGACCTGGTATTGATGCTGGTGGTGGCTGCGGCCATGGTGTGGCACACGCTGCGCTACCGCTCGCAGGTCGTCACCGGACTGGCGTTCCTGCTGGCGTTCCTTACGGTTACCATCAGCCACTCAAATGTCTACAGCCTCGCCGCGGGAGGAGTACTGGCGGCAGGGCTGGTCGTCATCGTGGGCCGCATGCAGTGGTTCGAACTCGAGGTCTTCGGCATTCTGGCCAGTTACCTGAATCACTATCTCTGGCTGCGGCCGATCATCGAACCGATGCATGGCAAGCGGCATCCCTTCCCCGAGTTTGCGGCCAGCGCGGGAATCCTGGCGCTGTATTGGGCGATCTACCGGGTCTCCTATGTATGGCGCAGACCCCGAGACCGGCGCCAGGAGCGCATTTCTACCATCGCGGCGCTCGTCAACACGACCCTGCTCCTGTTGCTGTTCAAGTATCAATCGATGCATCCGGAATGGGCCTTCTGGGCTCTGCTGGCGATTGGCGGAGTGGAAACGCTGCTGGGGCAGTTGCCGGTCACGCGGCGGCGGCGCACGGCGGTCGTCGTGCTCTCCACCCTGGGCGTGATCCTGCTGGTCGCTGCTTTCCCCTTCCGCTATTCCGGAAGCCAGTTGTCGGTGCTGTGGCTGCTCGAAGCCGAGGCCCTGCTCGTGATCGGGATCTGGACGAAAGAGGTCGTCTTCCGCCGGCTGGGGCTGCTGGCTTCGGTGGTGGTTGCGGTGCAGATGGTCGGAGTGAATGCCGCGCGCGTGCTGGGCATGCGGATGGATGGCGCAGATGTGCAGCCGGACCTGCGGCTGGCGCTGATCTTTGCCATCGCGGCGGCGATTTTCTACGCCAATTCGCATTGGGTGCCTCGCCGCTGGAAGGAGCTGTTTGCGCCGGAAATCGATCGGCGAATCACGCGCCCGCTCTCCTCGATAGGCGGCCTCATGGCAGCCATCGGCCTGTGGATCGCGTATCCCGAGACGTGGACCGTAGTGGCGTGGTGCACGCTGGGCCTAGCCTTAGTTCTGGCCGGGCGGCGCTTCGGCATTCGCGCCCTGGGATACCAGGCCAACGCGATCGGTGTTGCCGCGCTCATTCGTGTTTTCGCCATCAACCTCGAGAACACGACCTCGGTCCATCACCTATCGCTGCGCTTGATCACTACGGGCTTGGTGGCGGTGCTGTTATACGCGACAGCATATTGGACCGGAGAGAGTTCCGGAGAGCCTGAGAAGGCGTCTTATTTTTCGAATTGGCCGCTGGTCATCCACGATGCCTACACCTGGGCGGCATCGCTCGTGGTGGCATTGCTGGCATGGTACGAGTTGCGCCCCGTGGGTGTGGCCGTGGCCTGGGTGGTCGGCGGATTGATTTTGCTCGAACTCGGACTGACTCGCCGCGTCCTCGCCCTGCGTTTGCAGGCGTACTGTGCCTTCCTGGCAGGCTTCGCCAGGATTTTCTTCGTGAACCTGAATGCCTCTGGATCTCCAGGAGAAGTCAGCCCGCGGTTCTACACCGTCGTGCCGATTGCGCTGGCGTTTTTCTACGGATATTGGAGGCTCGAGCGGGAGCAAGCGAAGACAACGGTCCGGGAGCGAAAGCTGCACGCCGCGAGCCTGTGCTGTTACCTGGGCACGATCACCATTGCCTCGCTCATGCGCTTTGAGCTGGAGGCAGATTGGGTGGCGGCGGCGTGGGCAGGGCTCGCGTTCGTGCTGCTCGCTATCGCCTGGCGAAGCGGACGTCGGGTGTTCCTCGATCAGTCGCTCCTGGTGCTGCTGGGGGTGCTGTTCCGCACGGTGTTGCACAACTTTTACCAGCGAAGTTATTTCCCGGCGCCGTTCTGGGATAGCCGTTGGGTCTGCGCCGGGGCGGCGATCGCGCTGCTGTTCGCGGCCCTGCCCATCGCGATGCGGCTGCGGCAAAAGGGAGAGTTTGACGCCGTCGGCCGGTTGCGCCGGATTCTTATCGCGCTCGGGCGGCGTCCCGAACAGGTTTTCTTTTTCGTGGCCGTGGGACTTCTGACCGTGCTGCTGGCGCTCGAGATGCGGCATGGCATGGTGACGCTTGCCTGGGGTATCGAGGGAGTGCTCGTGTTCCTGCTGGCGCTGTGGCTCGGGGAGCGCAGCTTCCGGCTGACGGGGCTTGGACTGTTGCTGCTGTGTGTCGGGAAAATTCTGGTAGTGGACGTCTGGGAACTCAATCCGCGCGACCGCTACCTGACATTTATCGTGCTGGGCGGCGCCCTGCTGCTGGTTTCGTTCCTCTACACGAAGAATCGCGAGGCGTTGCGGCAATACTTATGAAGCACTGGATCGCGCTGGCGGGGATCGTGACGCTCGGAGCGGGCGCCATTTTCGTAAGCGAGCGGCGCAAGGTGGAAGTGCCTCCGGGACCGGCGGCTATGCTTTACCTGGTCGCTGACACAGAGCAGGAGCTCACCCGCATGCCGATGCGCTTCACCCGCATGTCGGATGAGGAAGAGATCGCAATCGGCAACTCGCTGGCCCGGAGTTACGGCTGGAGTTCAAATTCCGACAAGCCCGCCGAGGTGAAGGAGGTAGAGAGCTATCTCGCCGAGGTCGGGGCTCGCCTGGCGCCCCACGCACATCGCAAGCTGCCCTACCAATTTCACTACATCGCGGACGAGGGCTTCATCAATGCCTTTGCGCTGCCGGGAGGACACGTCTTTGTCGGCGCGGGTTTGCTCGCACTCATGGACAGCGAAGACGAGCTGGCCGCAGTCCTGGGCCACGAAATCGAGCACATCGACCACTACCACAGCGCCGAGCGGGCACAGCAGGAGCAGGCACTGCGCAAAATTCCCCTGGGCGGGTTGATTGCAATTCAGGTCGAGGTCTTTGAAGCGGGATACAGCAAAGATCAGGAACTCGAAGCCGATCGCGAAGGGACGCGCCTGGCAGTCGAGGCGGGATATTCCTCCAGTGGCGCAATTCGCATGTTTCAAACTTTTGAGCGCTTATACCAGCAGACGCAGGGGCCAGCGAAAACGCCGGAGGAGGAACTGTCGCAGGTGGCGCTCGAGACGCTCGAAGGATACTTCCGCTCGCATCCCTTGCCCACCGAGCGCATCGACGAGATCAACCGGCTGGTTGCGAGCGAACACTGGGAGCTGAAACCGGAGCGTGACCTCGAGGTGGCTTATATTTTCTGGACGGCCAAGGCAAATGCGGCGCTCGAGAGTCATCGCTACCAGCGAGCCGAGCAGCTTGCCGCGCACTCGCTGAAGATCCGCGCAGAGCAACCCAAGGCGCTGGATGCGCTGGCCAGGGCCCAGTTCGCACAAGCCGACTTCGCCTCTTCGGCGGAGTCTTATCGCAAACTGCTGGAGCTTGACCCCTCTGATCCCAAGACCGTGAGCCGCTTCTCCATGGCGCTCGGGGCTCATGATCGGCAACAAGCCGCAGGGGAATTCCGGCGATGGGCGGATTCCGCCAAACGAGTGCCGTCATCGGAACTCCAGGTTCCGGCCGCCGGCCTCCAGTTGCTGGCCGGGAATTCAGAATCGGCACGTCAGCTGCAATATGACCTGCTCACCGAGGCTGACGAGATGGGCGAACTGGGGTGGTGGTACTACCTGGCCGGGGATTTGCCGTCGGCCAGCAGTCTTATCGACTCGGCGGTGCAGCGTCGGCCCGGCGACCCCGTATTGCGTGTGCGTCAGGCCTGGACCAAGATCGAAGCCATGCGCCTGAGCGACGCGCTTGAGACCTTGAATGCAGCTTATGGCGAAGGCTCTCCCGTTCCCGAGCGCATGATGGCGCGCGCGGTAGCGGAGTGGCTGGGTCAACAACCGGACCAGGCGCTCCGGGATTTCGAAACAGCGCTCGAAGGCCAGCCTGAATGGGCGAACTCCTCGTGGGTCGAGGCGCTTTATTCTCCCAAGGTGGCGAGCTCTGTAGGGCAAATGCAGGCGGAGCGGGAGCGGCGGCGCAAGCTGCAATTGGCCCATTCCCGACCGTGAAAATTTCCTTGGCAGCGAATTCCCTCGCCTGGCCTTCTCCCCAAGCCCTCTCTCGCAAACCGCTTTGGCTCACGGACCTGCCTGATGTAACTCACGTTATCCGGTGATTGGGATCACTGCTGCCTTCTGGACGCTCGTTGAATATGGTCACAGTCGTGATGCAGCGACCGGTGATGTTTGCTGCGGAGACGCTTTCCGGAGGTCTTGCGGTGGTCAATTTCGCAACCGCAAAACCTGGAAAACAGGCCAAGCGTTCCTCAAAGGTTCGAGAAAATCTTGATGGAGAGGATGCAATCATGAAGACGACGAAGGTCGTGATGATAATCGTGACGATCGCGGCGGCCCTGTTCATTCTGGTCCCCAGCCTGTCCTGGGCAGGAGATGACGGAGCGACCCTTTTCAAGGCCAAGTGCGCAGCCTGCCACGGGGCGGATGGCGCGGGAAAGCCGGCAGCAAAGATTCCCAGCCTGATTGGCGACGAGGCTAGGAAGGCGAGCGATGGAGATCTGGAGAAGGCGATCACCGAGAAGCCGAAGCATGCCGCCGTCTCCAAGGCGCTCGCCCCGGACCAGGTGAAGATGGTGGTGAGCTACATCCGCAGCGTCCAGAAGTAGATCGGCGTTCCCGATTGCGCACCAGCGTTGCCTATGGACACTGTTCGGCAGCGGCTGGGGACTGAGGGCGTGTCATGCGACGGACCGGCACAACCTGGCGGATCGAGCGCAGCACCGGCCGATCACCAGCCGGCCGGCAGATCCCTTGTTCCTGCGCACAGCTATCGGGGATGGCCCACCCGGGCTCTTGGGAGTTCTCTCCCAGGCCCGGGTACTTTTTCCTGGTTCCTCCCCACATGACGGTCTGCGCTTTCCCCGACTGCCTTGCCAAGCGGCCCTTGTGTGTATCCGTGTTTGCGCCGCTCGAACGCAAGCCTCGCCTGGGCGTGACCGGAAGACAATTCCATGAGCGAGGCGATGTTATATGACGCAACCGTTTGCATTGGCTGCAAGCAGTGTGAACAGGCCTGCGCGAAAAAGAACAGGCTTCATTACGACGACACGGTAGCTGCCGAACAACGGCAGTCCGATCACAAGTACACCGGGCACACGGAAGCGCAGGCCGGTGCCTGGCAGTTCATGCACAACCGGCGCATGAACTTGTCGCCCTTGGTAAGGACGATGACTCAGCCGGCGCTGCTAGTCGAGGCTTGCCTTCATGCAGAAGACGCTTCCACCGGATTTTTCGAACTCGGAAGTGTCGACAATGATGGGAGTCAAGGCCTCTTGTTCGAGGATCCGGCTCAGATTGGGCGACACACGAGGAGTAATGTAGCGGCTGTTGGCCACCACTCCGTTGGCCAGAAAGGCGTGAGCTTCATCACGGCTGATTTCATGCACTCGCGGCCAATGCTGACGAATTGTTCCCAGCGAACCAGACGCGAACGCTCCCGGGTAAATCAGGACCGCTTGGTGATTGAGGGGGCAGAAACAGGTATCGAGGTGGTAGCAGTAGGGATCGACGAGGGAAACGGGGATGACCGGGAATCCGAGATCGCGCATCGCCGCTGCGAACCTTTCGATGCCTCCGCGTGTGGAACGAAATCCATAGCCCGCCCAGATCGTGGACTGGTCGGGATGCCAGATCAGGTCACCATGGCCTTCAAGGCATTCGCCTTTCAGGTCGAGGGCTACCACTTTATATCCACGGTCGCGAAACCACTCGACATAATAGGGGACTTCCTTCTGGCGAATGAGACAGCGCATTTCGCTGGGCACGATGAAGTTGCCGATCCTGGCGCTATGTCCGACGAAGACCTGGTTGGCGGCGAACACCATGTCTTCGAGCTCCGCGACCGGATCGATAGTAATGACTGCAACTCCGGCATCGGTAAAGGCGCAGCGCAGCTTATCCCACTGCTCGTGGGCGCGGGCGCGGTCGATGGGCAACCTCATGTAGGGATTCTTGGCCTCGCGCACATCAAAGAACGTTGGCGGGCACATGAGGACGCGTCGCGTCATGGCTGCATCATAACGGAAGGACTTGCGGGACGGGCGAGTTGTCCGTCTCCATCCAGCGTTTTTTAACGACTTCACGGATCCGCTCGAACGCCCAATCGCTTTCTTCGCTCTCGATTACCAGAGGACGAGCAGGAGGACGTGTTAAGCGTGGGTCAAGGCGTCCCCTAGGAACCTGCGCTCCTTTGATTCCTGGCCGGGCCTCTTTTGCGCCAGTCCTTCCAATCGGCGTTTACGGCGTCGAGCATCTTTTTCGATGCTGAGATGAGCCAGCCGCCTTTCAACCGGTCAGCGTGGCGGCGCACGTCCCGAATGCTCGAACGGCTCCCCAGGTGAATGTTCGCGGTTTCCCATCCCATGGCAAAAAGTAACTTCAATTCATCACGATCGGCGGGCAGAGTCGCCAATTCCACGCGGGAGCAGTGCGGAGAAAGGCGACGAACGATCCAGCGTCCGCGCAACTGAACAAAGGGGTCCAGGCTGCGCACGGCACGGCTGATGATGGCGTGATACATAATCTCCTTGGGCCTTTTGTCGTCTTCAGCCCACTGAATTGCGGAGGGCACGAGGGCCTTGGCTTCGCGGGCGATTTTCCCGCCGCTCAAATCGGCAATCGCGACCAGCCGTTGATGCCCGAGGCTACCCAGTCCGGCGATGCGGCGGGCGATCCTGTAACTGAGGCCCCGTTCCGGCATGAGATGTTCGAGGGCTTCCCGGGCACTGACCGCGACTCCTTCGCGTACTACCGGCAGTGATTCCATCTTGGTCCAAAAATTGATCGGGTTGCGCAATTCTGCCAGGGCTATTTTTCGCAGCCATTGGTTCTCTTCTTCTAGAACATAGGCGTGTCCGCCGCGGGAGAGCGATTCCTTGTATCCATCAAAAATCGCGTCACAGGCGTCTCTGGGTTTCAGCGTGAGGTTTCCGATTTCGACGGCGAGTTGCGCGCTGACCGCCAGCCGCACCAGATCGATCGTATAAGAGAAAAAGGAGGCTTCATCGAAATCGTTGACGCCCCAAACCAAGCGCCCTTCAATGTCGCGCCAAGTCCCGAAATTCTCGACGTGCAGATCTCCCACGGCGAGTACCTGCGGCGCCCGATCCAGGTCCGCACAGACCTCCGGCCAAAGCTGAATCCAGCGGTAAAAGGTCGCGCGCATGAAGGGGAAGACCGCCTCCGTCATCCGTTGATGCTTAAGGCGGAGGTCAGCCTCAACCAAGTCCGTGTGGCGGGAAAGCCAGGTTTCATATCTTCGGGTTGCTTTGACGACGTTCAAGACGGCTTGGCCGCCACAATAGAGCGAGTTGCGAGTCAATGTCAACCGCACTGCTGCGGCAGACTCCTTTCCAAAACCGATTTCATAAGGTCGTCGGCCCCCGGGATGCTGAGTCCGTCGGACAGACGCCCAGCAACAACATGTCCTTGATGAACGTGCTGGTCATCACATAACCCATGCACTATCTCCGGGGAAAACAGACTTTCCGCCTGAGACTCGCCACGTGAGGCCGGCAACCGTGACCGGAAATTACTGCACGGGGTAGGGTCTGCGGGTCCGCGCCGGGAACAACAAAACTCAGAAACCCAGAAGAGAACCCGGCCCTGAAAAACCCCACAAGCCGCCCCAGGAGCGGCGGGGGACGGGTTGGCGGGGACCCAAATTCGCTCGTCACGTCTTGTGTCAGGCGAGACACAGTGCCTCTTCCGGGCGACAGCCTGGCAATCTGGGCGCCGAGCTAACATCCACTTTATCAATAATATAGCTATTGGCTTGTGAGCTGCCCTCAGGTCCAGCGTTCACGGAGGCGGCTCATGAAAACCACCGCGGCGCACCTCGACCGGCGAAGTAGAAACGCCTTAGCGCTCGTCGTCGTACTCGCACTAACGCCTACCGCGATCGCGCAATCCGGCGCGGCCAAGCACGGCGCGAGTTCCAAACGCGAGATTCTTGTCAGCATTCCCGACCGGAAGCTGGCGGTGCTCGAAGACGGTCAGACGATCCGGGTTTTCCCGGTGGCGGTGGGAGTGGCGGCAAGTCCCAGTCCCGAAGGCGAATTCCGTATCGTCAATCGCCTCTCTGATCCCACTTATTACCGCCCGCACATGGTCATTCCACCCGGCCCGCTAAATCCGATCGGCTCGCGCTGGATCGGCCTGGACCGCAAAGGTTATGGCATTCACGGAACCAACGACCCAGGTTCAGTGGCAAAGGCAGCTTCGCACGGCTGCATTCGCCTGTGTAATCGCGACATGGAGGAGCTGTTCGACATGGTTCGCGTGGGCGACCGGGTACGCATTGCTGGGGAGCGTGATGCTCAGCTCAGGCGAATTTTTGACGGTGGAACAGTCACCGACACGATGGCTGAAGTTCATACCGCCGGCGAACCACAGTCCGCCGACGGCCAATAAACGGATTCATAAGGGGGGAACGTCATGCAACTGGCAATCACCGCTATCGCAGTCGTCGCCGGAATGGTCTTTTCCCTGGCGATCGCACTCCTGGTCGAGGAGTTGATCTTCGGCAAAGTCTTCCGCTTGTTCTTTGCTCGGCAGGCGGCGGCCCGGGTTCGGACTAGGCAAGGGCGCTGAGGCGCAAAGGAGGGTGTCATGCTGTTGCTCAAGTATTTGCTGATGTGGGGCGGCATCGCAATGATGGTGATCGCCGCGGGAATGTTGCTCTATGACCTTTACCTGGAAATCGAGTACCGCAAAGCGCGAGCGGCAGGGGGAACGGAGCCGTTGCCTCCGATTCGGCCTGTGCGCTGGCGCGGAGCGATCGCCCTGGCGCTGCTGGGCTGGGGACCGATTCTGATCGCTCTCGGAATCGTCGTCGTACCTAGCGGCATGGCCGGCGTACGCGTCAGCCAGACGAAGGGAACGCTGGCCGGGACTCTGTATCCCGGGATCCACTTCGTCACGCCATTGGCCGAGAGCGTTGCGCTATTTGACACTCGCGATCAACTGTTCACGACCGGCATGCGCGAACAGGCTGACAAGGTTTCTGCTTCGCAAAAATCGGAGTCTCTCGCGGTGCAGGCCAAAGAGGGACTGACGCTCGGTCTGGCGATCACGGTGCGCTACCGTCTCGATCCCAAGCGGCTCGACTACATCCAGGCGAATCTGCCGCAGCCGGTGGAAAAAGAGATCGTGCCCGCAGTGGTGGCCAGCGCGTGGCGTGAACTGGTTCCCAACTATACGGTGCGTGACGTGTTTGCGGCCCGGCGCGAGGAAGTTCGCCGGCGCGCCGCCGAAGTCATCTCCGCGAAACTGGGATCGGATGGAATCATCGTCAAGGAAGTGATGTTGCGTGACATCCAACTGCCTCCGGAATACGCCAAGGGCCTGGAGAACTTGCTGCTCAAGGAACAGGAAAACGACCAGATGGGGGTACAGACCGAGATCCAGCAGAAACAGGTTCGCCTTTCGGAACTGGAGGCTGAAGCAGCAAAGGTGCAGCAAGTCAAGCAGGCCGAAGGGCAAGCCCAGGTGCACGTGCTTGAGGCCAAGGGCGAGGCGGACGCGATGCAGTACACGTTGCCGCTGAAGGAAAAGCAGATTCAGCAATCGCGCCTGGAAGCCGAGGCCCGGAAGGAAGCAACAGTGAAGAATGCCGAAGCGCTCGCCGAGGCGAAGGTCATAGACAGCAAAGCAGAAATGGAGCGGCGCAAGCTTCTGGCCCAAGCCGAGGCAGACCGGATCCGGGTCACCGCCGTCGCTGACGCCGAACGGATGAGGAGCGAGGGCGAGATCCTGAAACAGAATCCGCTTCTGATCAACAAGATCGTCGCCGAGCGCCTTTCGGACAAATTGCAGATCATGATGGTGCCGTCCGACGGCAAATTCTTCTTCGCCAATGACGTCCTGCGGAGCATGAACATGGCCAATCAGGCCGGCCAGGCCGGACCCGACGACCCACCGCAGAAATAGACCCGCTCGACTGCGCCGGGCGGCTCCGGTGTCTGAGTCAAGAGCCGCCCGGATGACTCCAGACAGTACCGGAGCGCAAGGGAAAAGCGATGGCGAACCCAGTTTATAATTCGTTAATCCGCTACATGCCGATCTCGCCGTCACGCTGGCTGCGCGCTTCTACTCTCGTCCTGCTTCTTGCCTTGCACAGCGCCGCGGGTCGGGCCGACGACTGGACGGCCGCCGGGGAACAACTGGCGCGCAGGATCGCCGCGGTTACGGGACCGGGCGCGGTGGCGCTCGAGATGACAAACCGCTCTTCGCTGGGAAAAGGGGAGTTTGACGATATCCGCCGACGCCTGACCACCGAATTGGCGGCCCTGGGACTGCGTTTCGTACCCGCGGAACAGGCGGCGGGGCGGGTACAGATCTCAATCTCCGAAAATCTCGCAAACTACATTTGGGTAGCCGAGATCCATCAAGGCAACAACGAGTATTCGGTGGCGATGGTTTCTTTTCCCAGGCCTTCCACGCCGCCCGTAACGCATGATGCCGCTGCCGTGATGATCCGCAAGACCTTGCTCTGGTCGCAGCCGGATCGCATCCTCGATGCAGCAGTTCTCGATGGAAGCGCGGCTCACCTGGCGGTTCTCAGTTCTGACCAACTGGCGCTTTTCACCCTCCGGGATGGCCGCTGGCAGCCGGATCAGTCTCTTCCCCTTGCTCACAGCCGCCCGTGGCCGCGAGACCTGCGCGGACGCTTGGTGCTGCGGCAGGATCACCTCTTCGATGCTTACCTGCCCGGGGTCTTCTGCCGCAGCACGACGACGATGCCGCTCAGCCTGAATTGTCGCGACAGCGATGATCCCTGGCCGATCGGCGGAGATTGGTTTCGTCTGAATGCATTCTTCGCCCCGGCGCGGAACTTCTTTACGGGCGTGCTGGTGCCGGGAGTCGGCAAACAAACGACGGCGCCGGCGTTTTACTCGGCCGCGACTCTTCCCCGTGAAAAATACACACTGGCCCTGTTTGCCGCGCTCGACGGTCAGATTCACATGCTGGATGGCGTCACCGATCGTGCAGCGGGAAAGCTCGGCTGGGGCAGCGACATGGCCAGTGTGCACAGCGAATGCGGATCGGGCTGGCAAGTACTGGCAACCGAGGCCGGCAGCGGAGTACCCGATCGCATAAGGGTCTACGAAATACCCGACCGCGAGCCGGTCCTGGTCAGCGTCCCACTGGAATTCCCGGGGCCGGTCACCGCACTGTGGCCCGAGTCGAACGGCAATACCGCGGTGGCCGTGTCCGAGAACCTGGAGACTCGGAAATATGAGGCGTATCGCCTTACTCTTGCTTGCGGCCAGTAGTCTGTCGGCAGCCAGAGCCGCCACGCGACCGCGCTACGGTGGAACCTTGCATGTCTCCCTGAGCGCGGCGCCCCTGTCACTCGACCCCGCAAGTCAATCCGATTCCATCGCGGGTCGCAACCTCAACCGCCTGATTTTCGATAGCCTGGTCATCCTCGATGAGCGGGGCGACACGCGGCCTGGGCTGGCCACGTCGTGGCAAGCCGAGCCGGGCAATCAACGCTGGCACTTCTACCTGCGCAAGGACGTCACTTTTCAGGATGGAACCGCGGTGAACTCCGATGCGGTAGCGGCCTCGCTGCGAGCGGCAAGTTCCGACTGGAAGGTTTTTCCGAGCGGCGACAATGTGGTCATCGAAAGCGACTCCGCTGACGCCAACCTTCCGGCGGAGTTGGCCCTGAGCCGTTATTCCATCGCGAAGCGCGCCGGCAGCAAGCTATTGGGGAGCGGACCTTATACAGTCTCCCAATGGGATCCCGGGAAGAAACTGGTTCTCGCAGCCAGAGACGACTACTGGAAGGGCCGGCCCTTCGTGGACATGGTCGAAATTGAACTGGGGAGGAATCTTCGCGACCAGATGATTGCACTCGAGGTGGGAAAGGCTGACGTGATTGAGGTCGCACCTGAGCAGGCGCATCGTGTCACCATGGAAAGCCGGCGAGTCGATCTCTCGAGCCCGGGCGAGTTCATGGCACTGGTCTTTGCCCGCGATCCGCAATCTTCCGACGAGGCTCGCCTTCGTCAGGCGCTCTCCGCCAGCATTGATCGGGGCGCCTTGAGCAATGTTCTGTTTCAAGGCAGTGCGGAACCTGCCGGCGGCCTGCTTCCGAACTGGATGACGGGGTATGGATTCCTCTTTCCGACCAGTACGGATGCCACGCGCGTGCGCCAGCTCCGCGAGGACGCACGCCAGCTTTCTTCGTGGACCTTAAGCTATGACACGACCGACCCCCTCGCCCGAGTGGTGGCGGAGCGCGTGGCATTGAACGCCCGCGACATGGGCCTCGCGCTTCAGCCCACAGCGTCCGCACCGGCGGACATCCGCCTGGTGCGCGTGCCGCTCCTTTCGCTGGACAACCGTGTGGCATTGGCGAGGCTGGGCGCGACGCTGGGTCTCGGGCAAGCGAGGAATTCGGGAGGCTCGATCGAAGACTTGTATGCGGCCGAGAGCACACTCCTCAATACAGGGCGAGTCGTTCCTCTCCTTCACATTCGCGCCGCGTTTGGAATCGGTCCTATGGTGAGAAACTGGTCTGCCACCCGCCTCGGAATCTGGCAACTGCCGGAGGTGTGGCTAGGGGCGGAGAAACCGTGACGTTCCGGCGAAAACTTCTCCTCATGTTCTCTCTTGCCGTGGCGGTGTCGGTGGCCGCCGTGACCTGGACGGTCTCTGCCATGGCGCGCCGGGCATTTGAACAATCGGATGATCAGCGCACGGCGGCCCTGGTTTCCCAGTTTCGCAGCGAATTTCATCGCCGGGGCGAGGAAGTGGTGCGTCGGGTCGAAGCGGTCGGGGCGAGCGAATCGGCGGCCAGAATGGCTCTGTCCCTGAGCCGTGAATCTCCGGACTACGGGACGTATCTCAACGAGGCGAAGGCTCTCGCCGAGGCCGAGCAACTGGATTTTCTCGAATTCACCGACAGCCAGGGAACGATCATTTCTTCCGCCGAGTGGCCTGCGAAGTTCGGCTACAAAGATAGCGCGGTACCCACTCCTCCCTTGCCCCAGGCGCCCTATCTCCAGCGGGAGTTACTTCCCGAGGGCGCTTCGCTCGGCGTATCCGCCATTCGAGAGGTAACGGCCGGCGATACCTCCCTTTACGTCATCGGCGGGCAGCGTCTCGATCAGACGTTTCTGGCCAGCCTGGAACTCCCCAGCGGAATGCGCGCCATGCTCTACCAGAATCCGGCACCGGAGTCTTCCAGGCAACCACTTCTCGACGCCGCCGGCAACCATCTCGCGGCGGACCCGCTCGCCGGGCTGATCAAGCGCACGCAACTCGAAAAGCTGGAATCCGCCGAACTTGTGCATTGGTCTTCCGACGCCGCGGACGACGAGACGGTGCACGCCATTCCGCTAACGGGACGCAGCAACGAGTTGCTGGGGATTCTGCTGATCGGAAACTCACGGCGGCCCTATGTTGAACTGCGGCAGCGCATCCGCTCGGCCGCCCTTCTCGTCGGTGGCGCGGGAATTCTGCTGGCTATTCTTCTGAGCAGCTGGGCGGCGGCGCGCGTCACCCGCCCCGTGGAGCAACTGGCGGAAGCGGCCAGAGAGGTGGCAGGCGGGAACTGGAGCAAGCAAGTCGACGTGACCTCAAAGGACGAACTGGGGGAGCTGGCACGGGCCTTCAACCGGATGACACTGGAACTGTCGGAGCAGCGCGAGAAACTGGTGCAGAGCGAACGTGTAGCCGCCTGGCGGGAATTGGCACGACGCCTGGCGCACGAATTGAAGAATCCCCTGTTTCCCCTTCAGCTGACGGTGGAGAATCTGATTCGCGCGCGGGACGAGAGCCCGGAAATGTTCGAGGAGATTCTAAAGGAGAGCTCCAGTACGCTGCTGGCTGAGATCGCGAACCTGAAAAACATCATTTCCCGCTTCAGCGAATTTTCCCGGATGCCGCAACCCCGGTTTCAGCGAATTGATCTGAACGAGGTTGTGCGGAAGGTGGGCCGGCTGTTCCTCGAGCAATCGAGCGGGCACGAGCGGCCGTTGATCGAATCGAGGCTGGATCTGGGGGATATAGAGCCGATTGCGGCCGATGCGGAGCTCATCTATCGTGCCCTTTCGAACCTGGTGCTGAATGCTTTGGACGCGATGCCCAAAGGCGGCACGCTCACCCTGCGCACGCGGCAGGACGGCGAGGGCGCGCTGATCGAAGTGTCCGATACCGGCAGTGGGCTGACTGGGGAAGAATGCCAGCGCCTTTTTACCCCCTACTACACCACAAAGGCGCATGGCACCGGACTGGGCCTGGCGATTGTGCAATCGATCGTCAGCGATCATGGAGGGAAAATCAGCGTACGCAGCGAACCCGGCCAGGGAGCCACGTTTCGCATCGAACTGCCGGGAAACCTTGACAAAGCGCATGAGGCGACGCCTCAGTCTTCAACCACGCTCTCCTAAGGAGACTCTTTGTGCCGCAGAAAGCCAACCTGTTGATTGTCGACGACGAAGCCAATACGCTCGCTTCCCTCGCTCGTGCCTTTCGTCTCGCGGGGCACGAAGCCACCGTATGCGACAACGCGGCCAGGGCCCTGGAGCTGGCCAGGTCACAACACTTCGACCTGATTCTCTCCGATGTGGTGATGCCGGGGAAAGATGGAATCTCGCTGCTCGAGGATCTGAAGGCGCAGGAAGTCGCGAGCCCGGTGGTGATGATGTCGGGTCAGGCGCACATCGATATGGCGGTGAGGGCAACCAAGCTGGGAGCGCTCGACTTCCTGGAAAAGCCGATCTCAACCGACAAACTGCTGCTCACCGTCGAAAACGCGCTCCGGCTCGAACGCCTGGAGTCGGAGAACCGCCAGCTGCGCCAGCGCCTGGGCAAGCACGAGATCATCTGGACCAGCGAGGTCATGCGCAAACTGATGGCGCAGGTCGAACGGGTTTCGGCCAGCGAGACGCGAGTGTGCATCCTGGGAGAGACGGGTACAGGCAAGGAACTCGTGGCGCGCACCCTGCACGAGCGCAGCCCGCGCGCCGCGGGACCGTTCGTGGCGGTGAATTGTGCGGCGGTTCCGGCAGAACTGATCGAATCCGAACTGTTTGGGCACGAGAAGGGATCGTTCACCGGCGCCGCGGGACGGCACATTGGCAAGTTCGAACAGGCCGAACGCGGGACCTTGTTTCTCGACGAGATCGGCGACATGCCCCTCGCCATGCAGACCAAACTGCTGCGCGCGCTCGAAGAAGGCGAGATCGAGCGGATTGGCGGGGACAAACCCGTCACAGTGAACGTCCGCGTGCTGGTGGCCACCCACCGCAACCTGGAGGCGCTGGTCCGCGATGGAAAGTTCCGCCAGGACCTGTTCCACCGGGTTTACGTGTTCCCCATCCTATTGCCTCCGCTGCGCGAGAGAAAAGATGACATTTGCGCCCTGGTCAACCACTTTGCCGCGCAGGTTTCGAGTCAGAACAACTGGAAGGCGGTACCGTTCACCCCGCAGGCCATTGCGGCCCTCGAGCAATACACCTGGCCGGGAAACGTGCGCGAATTGCGCAACGTTGTCGAACGGCTGATGCTCTCAGCGAGCGACGAGGTCGTTGACCTGGCTACGGTGCGGCTCGCCTTGCCCGGCGCCGAGAGCTCCGCGGCCACATTCTCGGGTTCCGGACCGCTGGCGGAACGGGTGCAAACCTTCGAACGCGAGGTCATCCTGGCAGAATTGAAGCGCCACCAAAACAACGTCACCAGCGCCGCGAGGAGCCTTGGCCTTGAACGCAGCCACCTCTACAAGAAGGCGGAACAGCTGGGCATCGACTTGCGCGTTCTCCGCCAGGAGAGGGGGACCGCCGACCAATCCTGACCTCGCCCAATACCTCCAGATCCGACGGCAAAACACTGACTACGAATAAATTGTTCGACTTAGGGTGTGTGAGGCTGGGAGTTTGGAAGATAGCCCGGCGCGATTGGCGTAAGATCGGGTTGCAGGGGGAACCCAGTTAGTAGTCAGGAATAATTTCGCTGTTCGTGAAACCTGAGCCTTCGTATCCTCATCAAGTTGCGTGTCGTCAGGTATCGTCAGGTATGGTTTGGTAAGGAGTCCGGAAATGCAGATCCTCGCCTTGCTGAAAATCGGCGGTGCCACATCACGTTCCTTCTTTGCGCGTCTCTACCCGTGGCGGGTCCCTTGGTGTTCGATTCCGCAGTTTGATTCGTAGCCGTCTCAGTGGAAATTTTGGAGCAGGGCTTTCCGATGGGTAGTTTGAACGTTACGAGCTTCATCGAAAACTGCCAGGCATGCAAGCTTCGCCGGGAGCGTGCGTTTTGTAATCTCTCTGCGGAAGCTCTTCGCGGACTGGATCAAATCAGTTACTCCGTGGTCTACCCTGAACACGCGGTGGTCTTTACCGCCGACTCGCCCTGCCACGGTGCGTTCCTGCTGTGCGCCGGCCGCGTCAAGCTTTCGACGGCCGCGCGCGACAGCAAGAAGATCATGTTGCAGGTCGCCGGCGCAGGCGAGGTTCTCGGTCTTAGTTCCCTGCTCGCCGGTTCACACCACGAAGTGACCGCCGAGACGCTCTCGCCCTCTGTTCTTCGGCTGATGAAGCGCGACGACTTCCTAGAATTTCTGCGCAAGTTTCCGGAAACGTCGTTTCCGCTGCTGGAGGCGCTGGGTCAGGAGTACGAGATCGGGCTTCATAGCTTGCGCTCGCTTGCCTGGTTCCCTACTGCCGCCGCGCGGGTAGCGCAACTGCTGCTCAACATCTGCGAAGATCACGGCCGGGAGGAGCGGCAGCGGAAAGTGAAACTTCTCCTGACCCAGGAACAGATCGCGCAGATGACGGCCACCTCGCGGGAAACGGTGACCCGCCTGCTCGGTCAACTGCGCCGGGAACGCATCATCAGCATCCGCGGCTCGGACCTGGTAATCCGCAACCGCGCGGCGCTCGAGCAAATGGCATGTTAGTTGTGGTCTGACCGCTTGTGATATGTGTCACATTGCAAATGTGACGTCCATCACATACGGTTGTGACGAAAAACGCGAACCTGATGCAAGCAGGATACTTGCCATGCTAAGTTTTTTAGGCATCCCCACCCTGCGCCCGCGTGCGCATTCCTGTCTTTTTGTCCGCCTGCGCGATTTTTCACCTCCCACTTCAACGTCTACGACCAAATCTCCGGAGGACGCTAATGCAGAGCCGAAACAGCTCACTAGTGCAGATTGATACCGATGATGTCATCCGCCAACGCCTGGAAGCGGAAAGAGAACGCTTAAAGAAGCAATACGGCCTGTCCCGGCCGGATCATTTCCAGCGCCCAGTGGAGCGTGCCTTCACGGCCGAAGAGCGGAAGCAGGTGACCATTCTTTTCGGCGGGTTCACCTGGAAGCACGAGGACCTGATACGCGCCGTGTTCCAGGGCTGCGGTTACAACTGCGAGAAATTGCCTGTGCCGAACGTATCGGCGTTCCAGATCGGCAAGGAGTATGGGAATAACGGCCAGTGCAATCCCACTTACTTCACGGTCGGGAATCTGGTTCAGTATCTGCAATTTCTGGAGTCCCAAGGGATTCCGCGCCAGCAAATCCTTGACAACTATGTCTTCTTCACCGCCGGCTCCTGTGGTCCGTGCCGCTTCGGCATGTATGAAGCCGAATATCGTTTCGCGCTGAAAAATGCCGGCTTCGATGGCTTCCGCGTTCTGCTGTTCAAGGACAGCGACGGCATCAAGGCCGCATCGGGTGAGCCCGGCCTGAAGTTCACCATCGACTTCGGATTCGGCATGTTGAACGCCCTGCACGTGG
>DATFTE010000027.1:0-2977 GCA_035262225.1 Terriglobales bacterium | reverse complement strand
ACTCACGCTGGAAGAAGGAATGCGCGGGGAGCCGCAGCCCGATGCGGCGCTGCGCACGCTCATCGGCAGTTAAGTGCCCAGGAGAGGAGTCGAACCTCCATGCTGTTGCCAGCGCTAGACCCTGAATCTAGTGTGTCTACCAATTCCACCACCTGGGCTTGTTCACCAGGAGGTACAACATCCCGCTGAGGGTGCCAAGCGAAAGCGATGTGCAGCCAAGTGTCCACGGTTCGACCGTGACGCCTGGCATGGACCAAGGTTTATCTGCCCCGATTGCACCCGCGATGGTAGCGCGCACCAATGCGGGGCTCCCGACCGTACCTCCGAGGGACATCGCAGTTCCTGCTGGCAGCGCTGGCCTGGACAAGCGGAGCCTTCGCTCAGGAGGAGGCTCCGGCCAAGGACGTGGCGCCCAAGCCGCCGACAAGCACGGTCACCCCAGCGTTCGAGCTGAAGCGAGAGCTGACCGATCGTGCCGCGACCGACCAGAGGACCCGGACCACGTTCCGCGCTGAGCTGCTCTTGAGCTCCCCCATCTCGCTGCTTCGCCTCGATGTTCCCTTTGTTGACAAGAAGAACAGCTTCGCTGGTGACCCAAGCAACACTGGGCTTGGCGACCTCACGACCCGAGTCGCACTCGCGCCAATACCCATCTGGGGTGCGCCGCTCACGCTCTATCTGGACCTCGTCTTCCCGACGGGAGAGGACCTGGGCGCCGGGAAGTATCAGGTGGTGCCGGGCACATCGTCCTCGATCAGGCTTCTCTCTGGCGACGCTCCGGCGCTTATCTTCCTCCCAGTGGCCGAGCAGTACATTTCGGTGGCAGGCGATCCCACGCGGCAGAGCCTCTACTACCTAAAGTTCGAGCTGAAGGTGGAGGCGCGCTGGGAGCACTGGAGCGTCAGCCTAAATCCCAAGCCGGTGATCGACTGGACGGGGCCGAGCACCGCCGCAGTGATCGACCTCGAAGGCGCCTGGATCGCGTCGGCCCATTGGCGCCTCTGGCTGAAGGTGGGCCGCCGACTGTGGGGGAGCACGCTTCCGTCCACCTACGACACCCAAGCCGAGCTCGGGGTCCGATGGACACTATGAGCATGTAATCGGCGCAATCGCGTGCTGCGTCGTCGGTCTCATCGGCCTGTCGCCGGACATCGCGAATGTACGCGATGGTTTACTCCGGCCGTCAGGTTCCAAGGAGTATGAACTGAGCTTGGCGGTAGATGGAGGACCACAGAAATGGGTAAACAGAAGGTGATAGCGTTGGCGTTGATCCTCTTTGGGTTGGGGCAGTCAGCAGCCTGGGCGGCCGCCCCGGCCAACCTTAAATCAAACCGCGTCAAAATCTCGTATGTGCCACCGAGCAATCCGGCGCACCAGCATATCTACGAGGTATTGCAAGAGCGTCGGGTGCTGGAACGCATGCAGGGGTATCTGAGCCCGCTGCGTTTGCCTCAAACGTTGTTTCTGAAGAGTGCCGGCTGCAACGGCGAGTCCAACGCGTGGTACGAGGATACAGAACACACGGTGACGGTGTGCTACGAATACATCGACGAGGTGCTGCGCAACGCTCCTGACGTTACCACCGCGGGGGGCGTGACGCCTCAGGATGCGATCGTCGGCCCGACCATCGAGGTGTTTTTCCACGAAATCGGCCACGCGATCTTCGACATGCTGAAAGTTCCGATTCTGGGGCGCGAGGAAGACGCGGCGGACCAGATCGCATCCTATGGAATGCTGCGCTTGGACAAAGACATCGTCCATCAGACCGTCGCCGGAGTGGCTTACATGTACGGGCACGAGATGAAGTCAGACACTCCAGAGCTTGAACAATTCGCCGACGCGCACGGCGTTTCGGCGCAGCGCTTCTACAACCTTCTGTGCATGGCGTACGGCAAAGACTCAAAGCTGTTCGCGGACCTGGTGGAAAAGAAATACCTCCCGGAGTCGCGCGCGGAAGGTTGTGCCGACGAGTACAAGCAGGTCGATTACGCCTTCAGGAAGCTAATCTATCCTTACATCGACCAGGCACAGGTGAAGAAAGTCCAGCCGAAAAAACTGCTGAGACCTGCGCAGAACTAGACAAGGATCGGTGCGCGTCGAATTGTTACCGGAATTATGAATTTAGCAGCACTGATAGTGCTGGCGCTGAAAACCAGCCTCGTTTTGATCCAATTCGGTCTTGGCCTCGAGGTGACCCTTGAGGACCTGACATATCTTTTCAAGAGGCCAGGGCTATTGCTCAGGTCGCTGTTCTCAATGAACATCGCGATGCCCCTGTTTGCGGTAGTGCTCGTACTCGCCTTCAAAGGTCTCCCTCCGGCGGTGAAGGTCGCGCTCGTGACCTTGGCAGTGGCCCCCATCCCCCCCATCCTTCCAAAGAAAGCAGTGAAAGCCGGAGGAAGATCATCCTACATGTTCGGGCTGCTCGTAGGGTCGGGACTGTTGTCAATCCTGTTCGTACCCCTCGCGATGGAACTGCTTGAGATCGTTTTTCAGACTCCACTTCAAATGTCGCCCCTGGCGGTCGCCCCGCTCGTTTTGATAGGCGTGGTTGTTCCGCTCGCTGCGGGCATGGCCGTCCACCGCTTTGCGCCCCGGCTTGCCGATCGGCTGGCAAAGCCCGTTTCGCTGGTGGCGACGCTGCTGCTCGTCATCGCCATTTTGCCGCTTTTCTTTGCAGCACGGGGGGCAATCGGATCTTTGATTGGCAATGGAACGCTCACAGCTATCGCGGGGTTCGTCCTGGCGGGTCTTACTTTCGGTCATCTTCTCGGCGGGCCAGACTCCGGGGACCGCATCGTGCTCGGGCTCTCCACCGCCGCTCGACATCCGGGGGTTGCACTAGCGATCGCTGACGCCAACTTCCCGCAACAGAGGAAGCTGATCATGGCCGCGCTCCTGTTGTACTTGCTCGTAAACGCAGTTGTGACAATTCCTTACCAAATCTCGATGAAGCGCCGGCACTCCAAAGTAGCCA
>DATFTE010000026.1:0-3824 GCA_035262225.1 Terriglobales bacterium | reverse complement strand
AGAATCCTGGGATCGTGCAGCAGGGCGCGCGCCAGCGACATCCTCTGCCGCATGCCCTGCGAATATTGGCCCACGGGACGGGCAAGCGCCGGCTCGAGGGTCACCGCGCGAATCACCTCTGCGCAGCGCTGGTCGCCGGTGATGCCGTAGAGCCGGGCGAAGTAACGCAGGTTCTCCATGCCGCTCATTTCGTCGTAGAGCAGCGAAGGATGGGCCATGTATCCCACCGCTTGGCACACATCGCGCAACTTCGTCGAGCCGAGAATCGAAATCGTTCCCCGCGTGGGCGGAGCCAGTCCGGCGAGCGTCCGCAGCAGCGTGGTCTTCCCTGCTCCGTTGTCGCCGAGAATGGCGTAAAGGCGTCCGGTGGTGAAGCTGGCGTTCACGCCGCGCAGCGCGGCAAAGCGTCCGAATTGCTTGATAAGACCGCTGACGACGATGATGGGATCGGCCACTGCCAGCGAAGATATCACGCAGGAAGCTACTCAGGCAGGGGCAAGTATCCCCCCTGCCCCGCCGAGCGCAGCGCCACGCCTGAAGGCGGCTCGTGATACCAACCTGTTCATTCAGAGGATGAGTGCTACTTCCCCATCGCGGCCGGTGCCACCGCCTGCGTCATGCTCTTGGCCGGTCCGCTGACGGGCGTGGTCCCGCCCGGGGCGGGAGCATACTTCGACGCGCACTTAGCCTGTAACTGCTTGGCATGGAAAACGCCGTCGCGCCCGAAGCTGCCTTCAGCCAGCGCCTGGGAGTTGTCTTTGAAAGTGTCGGGCGGCGCTTCGGTTCCGTTGTAAACCACCGGCAGGTTCTGGTCTTTCTCCACCAGCACGAACTCCACCTGCGTACCCGTGCGCTTGATCGACCCCGGTTGCACGTTGCCTGCCACCCGCAGCCGCTTGCTGTACACACTCTGATCCATCCCGTGCAGTTCCTGGATGGTAACGTAGTAACTCTTGCTTTCCTCGACTCCGGTATAAGCGAGATAGCCCATCGCCACCAGGATCAACAGCGTTGCCGCGCCAAACTTCAGATACTTGCCGCTTTCATTAGACATGGACCCAACCACCCTTGCTGAAACTCTATTCCCCGCCCCGGCCCGGGTCAAGCTGTCTCTAAATACCGGCGCGCACGTGGTTTCTGTACGCCCGGCCGATTTTCGAACGCCGCGCTTGATATGCTGAATTCGTATGATTCATCCCTGGCATGACGTTACTCCAGGACACCAGCTGCCGCAGGAATTTCAGACCGTGATCGAGATTCCCTTCGGTTCGAGCGTGAAGTACGAACTCGACAAGTCGAGCGGACTGATCAAGCTCGACCGCGTGCTTTACTCCGCGGTGTATTATCCCGCCAACTACGGTTTCATTCCGCAGACTTACGCCGAGGACGACGATCCGCTCGATGTGCTCGTGCTCTGCCAGGAGACGGTGGTGCCGCTGACCATCATCCATGCTCGCGCCATCGGGCTGATGACCATGATCGACAGCGGCAAGAAAGACCACAAGATCATTTCTGTAGCCACCGAAGATCCCGAGTTCAATACCTATCACGAAGCCAGCCAGATGCCACAGCACCGCCTGCTCATGCTGCGGCGTTTTTTCCAGGACTACAAGCAACTGGAGGGCAAGGCCGTAGAAGTAGATGAGATCCGCCCCGCCACGGAAGCCTACCCCGTCATCGAAGATGCCCTGCACCGCTACAGCGAGAAACGCCGCAAGGGCTTCAGGTAGCAGAACGGACCTCGGGCGAGATCGCGATCCCGCGGTAAGTCACTGATAAAAAATGATTTGCAAGTTACCACACCCGACAAGGGTCCGCGCGCACCATGGCCTGCCCGGCCTTGCAGTTCCAGGTCTGCTGGAACTCCGGCATGTTCTGAACCACGCCGTTGACGCGATACCTCCCCGGCGAGTGGGGATCGGTATTCACCCGGGTGCGGGCGAATTCGGGACGCTGCTTTTCACACCACACGCGGGCAAAGCCGAGGAAGAAGCGCTGCTCGGGGGTGTAGCCGTCGATTTTCTGCGCCGCCTTGCCGCTGGGATCGGCGGCAATCATCTCGCGCAGCGCCATGAGCGCGATGCGTGCGCCGCCGTTGTCGGCGGTGTTCTCGCCGAGCGTGAGGCGTCCGCTCAGATGCAGGTCGTCGACCGCGGTGAAGCTGCTGTACTCGTCGGCCACGCAACTGGCGCGCTTTTCAAATTCCCTGCCATCCTGCTCGGTCCACCAATCGCGCAGGTTTCCCTGGGGGTCGAACTTGCGCCCGGAATCGTCGAAGCCGTGAGTGAGTTCGTGACCGATGACGACACCGATACCGCCAAAGTTCACGGCGTCGTCCATGTTCCTGTCGAAAAACGGTGGCTGCAGGATCCCTGCGGGAAACACGATTTCATTGTACGAGCCGCTGTAGTAGGCATTCACCGTGGGCGGGGTCATACCCCACTCCTTGCGGTCGAGGGGCTTGCCGATTTTGGCGATCTGGCGCCGGGCTTCGAATTCGTTGGCCCGCGCAATGTTACCGATGAGATCGCCGCGCTGCACGTTGAGGCGCGTGTAGTCGCGCCACACTTCGGGATAAGCGATCTTGTTGCGGATGGCCACCAGTTTCAGCCTGGCCTCCTTCTTGGTCTCATCCGACATCCAGGGCAGAGTCTGGATGTCCTGGCCGAGCGCCTTCTCGAGCGCGGCCACCATCCTCACCATGCGCTCTTTTTCTTCCGGGCCGAAGTTGGCTTCGACGTAACGCTGCCCCAGAGCTTCGCCCAACGAGCGGTCGGTAAGATCGACACAGCGCTTCCAACGTTCTTCCATCTGCGCCTGTCCGGTCAACCGCTGCTGCATTTTGAAGTTGGCCTCGACGAACGGCTGCGAGAGCCAGGGAGACGCCGTGTCGAGCAAGCGCCACGAGGCATAGGTTTTCAGCGCATCGAGCGACTCTTTCTCCAGCAATCCGTTCACCTGCTTGAAAAATTCCGGATTGACCACGTTCAGGTCGGCGAAGCTGGGCGCGCCCACGCCGCTGAAGAAGCGGCTGAGGACGAAATTGGGCGCCAGGGCCTCGGCCTGTTCGACGGTCATCTTGTGATCGCGGTTCCTGGGATCGCGGCGGGCAGCCCGGTCCATGGAGCCCTGGGCAAGCGCGGTTTCGATGCGCAGCACGGTCGCGGAAGAATCGGCCGCCTGTTTCGGCGTCTGCCCCGCCAGCGTGAACACCTGGGTTGCGTACTCAACCAGGTGCTGGCGCATCTCCACCATCTTGGCGTCAGTCTGGATGTAGTAGTTGCGATCGGGCAGAGTCAACCCGCCCTGATCGATGAAGGCCACGACCTTATCGGCGTCGTGCAGGTCGGGCGCGGAGGAAAAGTTGAACAGCGCTCCCGCGCCCACCATGCGCAAATGGGCGATCAAGTCGATGAGCGCAGCTTTGTTCTCCACGGCGGCCAGGCTGTCGAGCAGGGGTTTGACGGGTTCGACGCCCGCGGCGTTTACCGCCTTCTCGTCCATGCAGGAGGCATAGAAGTCTCCGATTTTCTGATCAATGGTGCTGCGGTTCGGGGAAACCACAGCGGCCTTCTCCAGGATGTCGCGTAGGGCTTTCTGATTGCGCTCATGCAGCTCGGCGAAACTTCCCCAGCGCGGCAGGTCGGCAGGGATCTCGGCTCTCTTCAGCCAGTTGCCGCAGGCGTACTGGAAGAAATCCACGCAGGGATCGAGCGTCTTGTCGATGTTGTCAATGCTGAATCCGGGCGCGGGAGGCGCGGCGGGCGAGGATTGCGCGAACAGGGCAAGGGACGAAAGCAGGCAGGCGGCAACCAGTACGGGCA
>DATFTE010000025.1:0-2840 GCA_035262225.1 Terriglobales bacterium | reverse complement strand
GGCGCAGACCGTGATTTCCGAGGCGGGCGCGGACTGGAGCGCCTTTCCCAGCGAGAAGCAGTTCGCCAGCTGGTGGGGTCTGTGGCCCACCAACCAGCAAAGTGGGAAGAAGATCCTGAACCGGAGAACTCGAAAAGTAGTGAATCGGGCCACGGTGGCTTTCCGTAATGCAGCATGACTCTCCTGCGTAGCCAGAGCTATCTGGGCGCGCAATATCGTCGTCTGCGCACCCGGTTGGGAGCTCCCAAAGCCATCACGGCCATGGCCCGCAAGCTCGCCTGCCTGTTTTACCGGCTCATCAAGCACGGCCAGCAGTACGTGGACCAAGGCACCGAATACTACGAGACCCGATATCGCGAACAGCAGATCCGATCGCTGGCAAAACGAGCGCAAAAGCTCGGCCTTCAACTGGTTATTCCGAAGACTGCATGAATGAACCAGCCATTGAAGGTTTCTGGAGAGAGCTGGAATCAAAAATTGCTGCACCACCCGCACGTGCACTGCGTGGTTCCTGCCGGCGGGCTATCGCCGGACCACGCGCGGTGGATCGCGGCGCGGCCCGGCTTCTTCCTGCCGGTCCGCGTCCTCAGCCGGGTTTTTCGGGGGAAGTTCGTGGCGGAACTGCGCCAACTGCATGCGGCCGGCAAACTCAATCTCTATGGTGGCCTGACTCCGTTGGCCGCGCCGGTAGCGTTCGCAGCCATGCTGCGGGATCTGTTCCGTTCCGATTGGGTAGTCTATGCCAAACGTCCCTTCGGCGGCGCCGAACACGCGTTACGCTATCTCGGCTGCTATACGCACCGGGTGGCGATCTCCAATCATCGTCTGGTGGCGCTGGAGAACGGACAGGTGGTGTTCCGGTGGCGCGACTCGGCACACAAGAACAAGAAGCGGCTGATGCGGCTGGCGCTGGATGAATTTCTGCGGCGGTTCTTTCTGCACGTGCTGCCGCGCGGCTTCGTCCGCATCCGGCACTTCGGGTTCTTGGCCCACCGGCGGCGCGCCAAGTTGCTGCCGCAGTGCTTCGCCCTGCTGGCGGCAACCGCTCCACCCGAAACGGTGATCTGTACGCCAGCGCTTCCTGCCTTGCGCCCGCTTTGGACATGTCCACGGTGTGGAGGCCCAATGGCCATGATCGAGAGATTCTCGGCCACCGAAGCGCGATTGCGTGCTCCTCCGCCGCTGAGTCAACGACTATGACCTGCTCTTTGACATCTCGAATTGCTTTCGCGCAGAGACGCCAGCACTGGGGTTGCGCGTGCTCAGGCCGTGATCCGCACTCCGCGAGCCGTCTGCGCCACCAAAAAGCCTTCAGCGACCCCTCAGGTTCACTCCAACTTCCGCCTCCCGTGCTCCGCGCAGGGATTCAAAACGCATAAGATCGAGAGTCCAGACCGGCTCACTTCAAGTCGCTCTATCGAAAACGCTCCGGCCCCGGGGTTTTGGGCTCGCCCGAAGCTGATCTCGGCCGGAGCGTTTCCGATACAGCCCTAGGACTTCTCGGCCAGAATGCCTGCGGATTGGGGCGGCTAACGCCGCCCCCTGGACTTTGGCCCTGGCTGCCTTAGTTTTTGGCATAGAGTAGGGCGGACGGAAGGTGTGGGCGGAATTTCTCGGGGTTCGCGTGGGGTGGTGCGCTGACCAGCAAGTCGGAGAAATTCGTCAACCCCAGCGCCCGCCCCCAAACTTCGCCGCGCAGCTGACTGATTCCGTGTTGCGTCGATTGACGAGGTGGAGCTTGTGCACTAGCCCACTTCGGCGGTGGCAGCGTGTCGAGCGGCGAGAGCGCCGTCGCGCGCCTCATGGATAGCAGCAACATCGCATAAGAAGCCACTTGCAAGGCGGGGACATCCTCGACGGAGTTCGGATGGCGCACCTGAGCTTGCCCCACGCCCAACAGAGTCTTCTCCTCGCGAAAATTGACCTCGATGTCCCAACGCTGCACGTAGCCTTGCAATAAGGTCGGCAGGTCCATCTGCGGGTCGGTGCAAATGAGAAAAGCCGGTTGGCGATAGAGCAGTTTGGAGCCCTTACGCAGCCGGTATCCCAAAGGAGCGATCACGACCAACTGCAGCTTGTGGATCAGACCGGCGGTACGCCAGAGCAAATTCGGCCGGACTTTGACGCGCACCTGGTGGGCTTGGCCAGAGAGGCAAATGGGAACCGTTTGCCAAGGCGTGGTATCGCTACGGACCTGTTCGGGAGTGGGCGCGGGAGCACCGTAGTGGCGCGGGCGGCCCGGTCCGGGCGGAAACTGTGATTCCGGCGGAAGCCCGTACAGCTTGGCATCTTTGCGGATGCGGCCGATCAAAACCGTGTTCGCCGGAAGAGATTTCAAAACGGTTCGATTGGTGTAGCCTCCGTCCACGAAGAGATGAAGAGGGCGGAGTTTGCCATCGGGTTCGGCGTCCAGCGATTGGCGCAGGGCAGCGATCTGCTGGGAGGCGAGCAAGGATAAGCGAGCCAAGCGAGCCGCCTGCCGGTAGTCGGCCTGCTGCTGCGAGGAAGCGTTGGGACGAGGTCTTACCGGAGTTGGCGCGTGCGAGAAGGCAATCGGAATCATGCGATGGTTGCCGCCAGCCAGCGGGAGATCGGCCGACAGTTGCAGGACGCGTTGGGCGCGCACGAAGTTGGTTTGAAAGGGTGGGCCGAGAGGATCGCGGCGCCAAGCGACGCCGGGGATGCGCACGCCGGTTTTGCGGAGAAGGGTATCATCGAGGGCCACGCTGAGGGGAGCGTGAGCGGGAAGCTGTTGGAGTACCGCGCGGCGGATTACCGAGAAGATCGAGAGCGTGGGCAAGCGATGGCGGGAGAAGAGTCGATAGACGGCAGACCAGTCC
>DATFTE010000024.1:0-3224 GCA_035262225.1 Terriglobales bacterium | reverse complement strand
TGGGCCGCGCTCGAGCCGCTCCGTCAGGGGGTGCGCCAGGTGTTCGGCCGCTTTGCGAAGGACGTCGCCCGCGGCCTGCGGATCCGATGCGACTGGGGCCCGCAGTACATCGCCGATGCGTGGATCAACGAGGTGAAGTGGTTGGGGATGACGATCACGCCGTCGTACGTCGGCGAGCCGGAGTGCAACGGTGTCATCGAGCGCTTCATGCGCACGCTGAAGGAGCAGTGCCTCTATCTCCATCGCCTTTCAGAGTCTCGCCGAGGCGCGCCGGATCATCGGTGAGTTCATCTCACGCTACAACACCGAGTGGCTCATTGAGCGGCTCGGCCATCAGACGCCCGTGGCCGCGCGCGCCCGGGCGCTGGCGGCGTGAGCCATGAAACGCGATCGCACAGTGGCGTCAGGATCGACGATCGAGGGTGGGGGCGCTATGTTGGTATCCTCCTCGCGTGTCCCAAAACCGGGAGCGGTACAGGCGACTGCGACGCCATCGGGATGAACGGAACGTGGACGCGCGTTCCCTTCCCGGCGACGCTCGTCCTACTCGCGCTCGACCTTTTCCTTGTGCGCCGGCATCTCGATCCTACAGGTCCCGCCGACTAGCTGCGTGGCGACCCGCCCGCGGCTCGACTTGGGTCCGCTCGATTGTGGCGAAGGGCTCATCGCTCGACGAGAAAGTCAGGTAGGACCCGTATTTTCCATGAGATCAGCGGAAAAATTCGAGGCCACATTACGCTGCAGAAGCGCAGCGTAGGACAGAAGTCACGCAGGAACTTCTGTCACTGTGATGCTATAGACAGTGGTCCCGTCCGGTGTATTCGCCAACCGTGGGGCGTATGCCTATTGTTGTGGTCTTATTCCCCGCAACCCTTCACCAATGCACTGGACGGATGCTTCCCAACTTCGGGTAGTGATCGGTTGGGATCTGGGGTAGAAGTGAAGTGTTTGCAGTCCTTATCAAAACTGCCTTCGAGGCGAGCCAAGTGCCAGCCTTTTTCTTTTGAGTCGCGCTCCATCGTCTTGTTAACAAGACAGTCCGCTACTTTGGTCCACTGCGAAGGGTCTATCCCCACTGCGTCCTTAAGACGAGCAGATACTTGTGCGCTGCATTCTTTCGCATTAGCTGCAGGGAATCCAACCCCGAGGTCTTCGCAGGCTTTGTTGTATTTCTCATACGAAAGACTGAAAGCCAGACGGACATCCTCACAATGCTCGCGTTCGCCTTGCTCGATTCGCTCTGCCATTGGCCCCGTGATCTTAAGAATGTGGTCCAGCTTGCCCTTGCAGGTGCCGCTTTTGTCCACCGCGGGGCCGAACACGTAGGTCCCCTCTTTGGTAAAGACAAAGGGTTTGAAACTTAGTTTGGCTTTGGACAGCTTAACGCTGCATGTCCCCTTTGTGAATTGAGGCTTCCAACTGAATTCGATGTGTGGGTGCGTCAACCCAAGCGCTATATTGTCCTTGTCGAATGACCTTACCTTGTCGTACGTCTCGGGTGAAGGGGTGCAATCGGATTCCTCCGCCTTCGGCTTCTCTTTATCGGGAGCGCGCTGGAGACGATCAGGTTTGCTGGCGGTAGTTTCAGCCTGTTGTCTTACGTGCGCAAGCTCATGTGCCAGAAGCCTGCGGCCGGCCCCGTCTTTCGGCGAGTACAAACCTGACGCAAAGATCCATGAGGGACCTGACGCTAAAGATTCGGTGGCGCGGTTCGTGGTGCTATTGCCGGTCTTTCGCCGCAGAAGCCGAAGTGTTGCTTGATTGCCGATGGTGCGCTGCAGACAGCGCATCAGGGAGACCGCGTCGCCGCCAAGGTGCCTTTCTAACGCAGGAGGGTTCGTTGTGGCAGTCTTCCGCCGCGAGCACTTGGCGCTCTTGGGTTCGGCCTCTGCAATTCTAGAAGCGAACATGAATGGCCGCCTCCGCTTGAGCCCGGCTTCAGGTGCCCGGATCCACGTGGGTGCCGTAAACTCTACCCCGATCAGTCACCAGATGGCAGGGGAATAGTTCCTTTAAGTAGATGTCCAAATCCTGCTTCTACTTTAGAGCAGGATCATCGGCGGTCGCCAAACTAGGCGTTACCACGAAGCCCCAAGCGGCGACAGGGCGTAGTTCGCAGATGGAGCGGACGATTCGGTCCTGCGCAACGTTGACGCGCGGCAGGCACGGCGTCGTGGGCGGAATGGACAACGTGGCCTGGACTCGCTTGGCCGCGCAGGATGAGAGCAGGGCTGAGGCGCTCGCGAGCGCGAGGCCTTTCAGGAGCAAGGGAAGCACTAACGGCAACTGCTCCCCCTGCGGCGGTCTGCAGGGGCCCCGAAAATCCCGGCGTTTCCTTGGCTGAGCGCCAGATAGAGCACGATTTTGATCGCACTCCCAGGTGATGGTGCTCTTGCGCTGTGGCATCGGCTCTTCGGGGGTTCCGGGGGAGCGGTGTCCGAGTCCAAGCCACCAGCGCGCCATGGTGTCCGCGGTTTCCGGCCCGCCGGCCGGTGCCCTTTGACCACGCCTACGGACTCTGGCAGGATCGCCGCACGATGGCAGGGGCGTTGTCGGCGCCGTGCCATAGGGAAGAAATCGGCGGGGACTGAGAAGGGGCCTTAGGTCACCTACGATCATGATCTTTAATGTGGTGTCTTCGTAAGGGGGAAAGATGGCTACCAAACAAGGTGACATAGCTTTGCTGAACGATCCGATCGCAAAGGAACTTCTCCAGTCAACCATACCGGCGCGACTCGCCTACATCGGTTCCGACGGTGGGCCTCGCGTGGTTCCAATCTGGTTTCATTGGAATGGGAAACAGATCGTGCCTGGGAACACCGCTGACGGCACCAAAAGTGAAAGCGCTGCGCAAGAATCCGAAGGTCGCGGTGACCATCGACACCAACAACTGGCCTCATAAGGTCCTGCAGATTCGTGGAACCGCGAAAACGGAGACAATAGAAGGTGTCGTTCCCGAGTATGTCGCGTGTGCCGAGCGATACTTTGGGAAAGAGCAAGGTCAAACGTGGGTCGGTCAGGCGAAGCAGATGTTCCCGCAAATGCTGCGGATCAGCATCAGCCCGGAATGGGTCAGCGTCATCGATTTCGAAAAGCGGTTCCCGAGCGCGATCGAAGCAGCAATGTCTGCGTAGTCGGTTTCACGCTCGACCGCGCTGCCACGGGCGGCGGCCGTACGCATCAAAGGCGCGTCGACCGTTTGTAATGGCGGAACCTTGCCAGTA